>JACRDR010000485.1 GCA_016212845.1 Elusimicrobiota bacterium | reverse complement strand
CTCGAGCCCCTGGATGATGAGGTCGGCCGCTTCCTGCCAGCCCATGTGCTCGAGCATCATGACGCCCGAGAGGATGAGCGAGCCGGGGTTGACCTGGTCTTTGCCCGTGTACTTGGGCGCGGTGCCGTGCGTCGCCTCGAAGACGGCCACGCCGTCGCCGATGTTGGCGCCGGGCCCGATGCCGAGGCCGCCCACCTGGGCGACCGCCGCGTCGGAGAGGTAGTCGCCGTTGAGGTTCGGCGTCGCCAGCACCGAGTACTCATCGGGCCGGAGGAGGAGCTGCTGGAAGGTCTGGTCGGCGATGCGGTCCTTGATGAGGACCTTGCCGGCCGGCATCTTGCCGTCGAGGTCGTCCCAGAGCTCCTGCTCGGTGACGATCTTGTCGCGGAACTCGGCCTTGGCCACTTCATAGCCCCAGTCGCGGAACGCGCCTTCGGTGAACTTCTGGATGTTCCCCTTGTGGACGAGCGTGACGGACGGCTTCTTGTGGTCGATGGCGTACTTGATCGCCATGCGGACGAGCCGCTTGGTGCCCGTGATCGAGATGGGCTTGATGCCGATGCCGGAGTCGGGGAACGGGATCTTCTTGCCCATCTCCTTGGTGATGTACTCGTAGACCTTTTTGCACTCGGGAGTGCCCTGCTCGAACTCGATGCCCGAGTAGACGTCCTCGGTGTTCTCGCGGAAGATCACGATGTTGAGCTTCTCGGGGTGCTTCACCGGGCACGGGACGCCCTTGAACCAGCGGACGGGGCGCACGCAGGAGTAGAGGTCGAGCTTCTGGCGCAGGCCGACGTTGACGGAGCGGAACCGCGGCGTGACCCACTCGGAGGAGCACTTCACGCACTTTTCGGGGCGCTTGCCGTTGACCTCGTTCTGCTCGGCGGCGCAGACGAGGCAGACGAACTTATAACCGCCCGCGGGCGTGGTCAGCGGGCCCTTGATCGCGACCTTGAACTCGGTGATCGCGTCGAGGGTGTCCTGCGGGAGGACGGTGTCCTTGTCGTAGTGCTGCAGCGCGGTGAGGCCGGCGTACGTCTGCATCCAGGCGATCTTGCGCTTGCCGGCGTAGGCCTTCTCGACCGCGGCGTCGAAGACGATCTGCGACGCGCGCCAGATGTCCGGGCCCGTTCCGTCGCCTTCGAAATAGGGAATGATCGGGTTGTCGGGGACGACGAGCTTGCCGTTCTTGTACTCGATCTTCGCGCCGTCCTTCGGCACCGAGATCTTTTGGAATTTCGCCATGGAGCGCTCCTTTGAGGGCCTACGATGTGTTGAGTAAATTCTACAGATTCGTGAACTGCAGACGCAACAGCCCGGCCGCCATCACTTCGTCAAGACGTGCGTGCACGTCTTCGCTTTGGGCGCAGGCAAGGCGTCGATCTGAACTAAGAGGGCCCCGATATCGGCGGCCTTTTCTTTCAGGTTGTCTCTCTGGAGCTCCTTGACGAAGAACTCGACGGTATCCCGGATCTCGCGGCGGACGAGCGTTCCGTAGTAGCGCTCCGCGGCGGTCAACGAGCAATCCAGCGCGTTCCACATGTCCTTGCGGCGGCCCAGACTCTTGTACCCTCGGGCGAGGTTGCCGCAGGCGGCATAGAGCGCTCCCGCCTCTCCCGCCGCCCGGAAGATCTCCGTGGCCTTCAAGACGAGGGCGACTTTGCCTTCGAGATCTCCCCGATATCCGGCGGCCAGACCAAGGTGCATGGTGGCCGTGCCCAGGTCGCCGGCGTCATCGGTCTTTTCGAGATAAGCGATGGCCCGCTTGAGCTCACGTTCGGCCTGTTTTTGGCGGGCTCGGTGTAGGTTGTTCGTGCCTAGCTTGAGCCACATGCCGCCCAGGACGTCGTCTCCCGCGGGATAACCGCGAACGATTCCGGCGACTAGGCCCAAGGTCTTGGCCTCGGCCTCGTACTGCCCTAAGGCGCCTTGGACTTCCGCGACGTGCTCGAGCGCTTCCATGAGGTTCAGCTTGTCGGGCTGCCTCTCCGCCTCGGCCCGCGCGATGGCGAATTCGCGCTCGGCGACCCCGCAGTCCCCCTCTTTCCATGCGGCTTTGCCCGCGCTCAGAGCGCGTTGGAACTCGGAGCCCGGGCTCGAAGAAGGCGAGGGCGCGGGTTCGGCGTGCGCGAGGGCCGCCGCCAGGAGGAACGCCGCGATCATGGCGGGGATTATACTAGAATGCCCGTCTGATGACGGGATTGCTGCTGCGCCTCCTGCTTTCCTTCGCGGGAGCCCAGGAATTCGACTACGCGGGGTTCGCCCCGTCGTTCTCGTTCGACTATATCGGCGTGGGGACGATGGACCGACACTTCCGCGTGCCCGGCGAGACGCGCTGCCGCGCGCTGGTCGCGGCGGGCGCGACGTCCTGCTCGTCGAGCTTCTCCACGAGCGGCGCGTTCGGCGGTCGCGTGGGGCTGATGTACCGCACGCCGAGATTCACCATCGGCCCCTCGGTCGGCGCCTACTACGGCGGCCCGACGGCGGAGCATACGAAGGTGACGATCGCTCCGCTCGGGACCGTGGAGCACAAGGTCCGCAACACCACGTTCCGCTTTCTCATCGAGGACGCCACGCGCTTCGATCTCGGCGAAGGCCGAGCGGTCCTGCTCGGCGCGGGCGGAGGCCTCGCTCTGGTCCACGAGCACGGGACCTGTCTGGCGACGGGAACGCTCGCCGGCGGCTGCGGGCCGGACAAGATCTCCGGGCGGGGTTTCGCGACTTGGGAGGTCGGGCCGTCCGTCCTCCTCGGCCCGGTGGAGCTCGCGTTCCGCTGGATCGGCTTCGCCCGGCATCACCTCGTTCCCTGGAACTCCTTCGGCTTCACGTTCGGCTTCCGCCTCTAGCCTTAAGAGGAAACCGGATAATTCGGACAATCTAGGTCCTTTATCCTAAAAATACCCATGGCAAAATGGGCCCCTTTGTTGGGTCCTGCGGCTCTGTCCTAGGTCAATCGCCGAGACCTATACTCCCCGCGAATGATATCCGGGGCCGAGAGGGGCCCGCGCTTGCGCGGGACCTCCGTCCATCCCGCCGCGCTCTCTCGCGCGGAGGTGGACACGTTGTTCCAGCTGCTGGTCCGCCACTACGACCGGTCGCCGCGGGACGTATTTGAGAAAGACCTCTTCGAGAAGGACAACGTCATCGTCATTCGCGACGAGGGGACCGGAGAGATCGCCGGCTTCTCCACGCAGATGCTGATGAAAGCCTTCGTCGACGGCGAGGAGGTCGCGGCGGTCTTCTCGGGCGACACCATCATCGACCGCTCGTGCTGGGGCTCGCAGGAGCTCGTTAAAGCTTTCGCCCGCTATACCGGCGCGGTCGAGGCCTCGCTCAACGGACGGGCGCTGTACTGGTTTCTAATCTCGAAGGGCCATCGCACCTATCTCTACCTCCCCCTCTTCTTCAAGGAGTACTATCCTCGATACGACGCGCCCACGCCGGCCTTCGAGCAGGCCCTGCTCGACCAAGTCGCGGCCCGCAAGTTCGGCTCCTACTACGACCCGAAGACGGGTTTGATCGAGTTTCCCCGCAGCCACGGACAGCTCAAGCCGGCGCTGGCCGAGATTCCGAAGGGCCGCGAAGAGGATCCTCGGGTGAAGTTCTTCGTGGAGAGGAACCCCCGCTACGCCCTCGGAAGCGAGCTCGCCTGCCTCGGCCGCCTGACGCCGTCGAATCTCCGCGGACTTTGCCGCAAGCCGTACGAGGAGGGCATGAAGAACGCGCTGCCGCCCGTGCCGGGCATCGTGCTTCGGTCCCGCCGTCCCGACGTCGAAAATCCACGAGGCTGGCTCCCCGCATGAACCGATCCCTCTCCCAGCGCACGCCGCATTCCCTGCTCGACGACCCGAAAGCCCACCAAAAGCTCGAGGTCAACTACCGCAAGAACAAGGAGCAGGACCACACCCCGAAGATCGACGACGCGGTCCGCCGCTTCGATTTCGACGCGTGCAAGGACGCGTGGTGGAACCCGGAGAGCTTCTCGCTCCTGCACGGGACGCCGCTGTGGGACGAGGCCTCGCCGACCGAGCGCCTGCGCCTCAACCAGCTCTACTGGGTCGCGTACTATTCGCAGATCGTCTCGGCCGAGATCGCGACGATCCTGCTGAACCAGACCTGCGCGGCCGGCATGTACTCGATCGAGGATTTCCGCGTCGTCTGCGACGGCCTCGACCTCGAGAGCGCCCAGGAGCGCGCGCACATCAACGCTTTCAAGACGATCGGCGAGAAGGTCGAGGAGAAGCTCTTTGGCGAGCGCGTGTTCACGTACCCGATGCGCTCGATGTACGTCGAGACGATGATCTTCCAGAACTCGAACAAGGTGAAGGAATTCTGGCGGAACATCCAGCTGCGCGCGGCGACGATGCTGACCTCCGGCAACGCGTTCCTCGGCTGCCAGTACTTCGCGATTCGCGGGCTGCGCACGCTCAACGGCAAGATGATCCAGCAAGCGCTCGCGCAGCCGTACCTGAAGGCGCCCGACAAGGCGGCGTCGCCGGTGCCGGCGCAGGTGAGCTACTTCCATTTCATGGACGAGTCGTTCCACTTCAACACGTCGCGGCTGCTGTCGCACGACGTGCTGGGCTGCCTCCCGCAGCCGGGGCCGTTCGAGCGATTCGTGGCCAATCGAGCCGTCGACGGCTGCCAGAAGGACCACTATCACTTCTCGGTCGCGGTGAAGGGCATCTTCTGGTACGACCCCGCGCTCTTCCATGCGGTGTATCGCGTGCTTCGCTCGAAGGTGTTCGGCATGGACCACGCCGAAGCGCGGGAGATGATCCGCCGGTGCTTCACCGAGGAGTCCGACGGTCTCCACGAGGCGCACCGCATCCACGAGACCGCCGTGCAGTCCTATCGCGTCTACGCGGAGCCGCTCGGCTACCTCAACGCGAAGAACAAGTCGATGTCGCGGATGGCCGAGTCCACGATCGAAGGCTACCTCCGCGACACCCGCCGCGCCTTCGCTCGCTTCGAGGCTAACGCTTAGTGGATTACCAGATCTCTTTCAAGTCAGGACACGCGCCCGTCCGCGTCGGACGCGAGGCGTCGCTCCAGGACACCCTGACTTGCGCGAATTCTCCCGTGTTGTTCGGCTGCCGGACCGGCATCTGCGGGACCTGCGCGAGCCGCGTCGAACCCTCCGGAGCCCTCCCGCCTCCTACCGGCGAGGAGAGCGAGACGCTGGGCCTCTTCTGCCCCGGCGAGCCGAAGGCCCGCCTGCTGTGCCAGCTCAAGCCCGCCGTAGACATTCTCGTGGAGCCGATACACCCGTGAGCGAAGCCGCTGAGACCAAACCCGCGGAAGCCGCGCAGCGGCTCGACCTGAGCCATTTCTGGTACGTCGCCTGCCAGTCGGACGAGCTCGCGCCCGGCAAGGCGCTCGGCCGCCAGATCCTCGGGCAGCGGATCGCGGTCTGGCGGGACCAAGACGGAGCCGCGCACGCGGTGAAGGATCTCTGCCTCCACCGGAACGCGCCGTTGTCGTCCGGGCGAGTCGTCGCGGAAGGGCTGCGCTGCGGCTATCACGGCTGGGTCTACGACGGCGAAGGCCGCGTCGTGGAGGTGCCGTCCCTCGGCCCGGACCAATGCAAGATCGGCGCGCGCTGCCAGAAGACGTACGAAACGCTCGAGCAGGAAGGCTACGTCTACGTCCGCCCCCAAAAGCACCCGGCCGAGGACACGAAGCCGTTCGCGATGCCGAAGTACGGCGAGAGGGGCTACGCGCACGTTCGCCTGATCAACCGCTTCGAGAATACGCTCACTAACTGCGT
>JACRDR010000482.1 GCA_016212845.1 Elusimicrobiota bacterium | reverse complement strand
GAGGCGGGCGCGGCGGTGAAAGCCGCGGGCCCCGAGGATATGCCCGGCCGGTTGGACGAACTTCTCGGCACGCCGAGGCTCGACGCCCTTTCCGCCGCCGCGAAAGCCCTGGGCCGCCCGGACGCGGCGCTCTCGGTCTGCAAACTGGCGTACGACGCGGCCCGCTGAATCGGGCCGCGAAATTGTAGACTCGGCGCTCGAAGACCGATGCCGCTTCTCCTTCTTCAGACCGCCGTCATCGTCGCGTGCGCCCGAGCGGGCGCCGCGATCGCCAAGCGCCTGGGCCAGCCCGAGGTCGTAGGCGAGATCGCCGCGGGACTGGCCCTCGGGCCGTCCTTGCTCGGCTCGGTCCTTCCATCCGCTTCCGCGGCTCTCTTTCCGCCGGAGTCCATGGAGCGCCTGCGCGTGGCGGCGCAGGCCGGCATCGTCCTCTTCATGTTCCTCACGGGTCTCGATTTCGACCTGACGACGCTGCGCTCGCAGGCGCGCGCGGCGCTCCTCGTGGCGGCGGCGAGCATCTGCCTGCCGTTCGCGCTGGGCGCGGGTCTCGGCGTCGCCTTGATCGAAGGCCACGCGCCCGCGGGAACGCCGACGGGGGCGTTCATCCTGTTCTTGGGAACCGCGATGAGCGTCACCGCGTTCCCCGTCCTCGCGCGGGTCCTCAGGGAGCGCGGCATGACGCGCAGCAAGCTCGGGACCGCCGCCTTGGCGTGCGCGGCGCTCGACGACGCCGTCGCGTGGGCGCTGCTCGCGCTCGCGACGGCGCTCGCGTCGGGACGCGGCGGCCACGGGGCCCCGTGGACCACGCTCGGCTCCTTCACCGCCGGCGCGGCGCTCCGCGCGCTCCGCGGAAGGGCGATCGACGTCCCGCGCGCGGTCGAGCGGGCCTCCGAATACCTGCTCATGCCGCTCTTCTTCGCGCTCTCGGGGCTGCGTACGCGCCTTGGGCTGCTGGCCTCGCCCGAGACGTTCGCGCTTTTCCTGGTCGTCATGACCGCGGCGGTAGCCGGCAAGTTCGCCGGCGGCGCCGCCGCGGCGCGCGCGGCCGGCCTCGGGCGCTCCGACAGCCTGGCGCTGGGAGCGCTGATCAACACGCGGGGACTGATGGAGCTCGTCGTGCTGAACGTCGGCTACGATCTCGGGATCTTGTCCGGCGAGCTGTTCTCGTCGCTGGTGCTCATGGCCCTGGCGACGACCTGCATGACCGGTCCCGCCTTGGACCTCATCGAACGCCGCCGCGTCGATTAAATCATCCACACATCCGCTCCTTACAATAGGGGCTGGAGGTGGACCATGATGAGGACCGCCGCGGTCGGCAATCGCAAGCCCGACCATGCCGTCGATTCGATATTCCTGGACCGCTGGTCGCCGAGGGCGATGTCCGGGGAGGAAGTGCCGCTTGCGGAGCTCATGTCCGTGTTCGAGGCGGCTCGGTGGGCGCCGTCCTCCTACAACAACCAGCCTTGGCGCTTCCTGTACTCGCGCCGCTCCGGCGCGCGCTGGAACGACTTCGTGGACCTGCTCGTGCCGGGCAACCGCGCGTGGGCGGAGTACGCCGGAGCGCTCGTGGTGATCGTCTCGCGCAAGACCTTCGAGCTCAACGGCAAGCCGTCGCGTACGCATTCCTTCGACGCGGGGGCGGCGTGGGGTTGTCTCGCGCTCCAGGGCTCGATGCTGGGCTTGGTGGTGCACGGAATGGAAGGCTTCGACTACGAGAAGGCCCGGCGCGCGCTGAACGTGCCGGACGACTTTCAGGTCGAGGCGATGGCGGCGATCGGCAGGCCGGGCTCCAAAGAGGATCTGCCGGCGAAGCTGAAGGCGATGGAGGCTCCGTCCGGCCGCAAGCGCACCGCCGAGATCGCCCTCGAGGGCGGATTTAGGGGCCGATAAGCTAAAATAGCTTCCGGTGCCCCGCCCCCCGTCTCCTTGGCAGCGCGTCTGGTCGCTGCCGTTGCGCGCCCTGCTCGCGTCCGCCGGCCGGGCCGCCGCCGCGATGCCGCGCGGGCTCGAGCTCGCGCTCGGCCGCGCCTTCGGGCGCCTGATCCTGAGCCTGCGTCTCTTCCGGAACCGGATCGTCGAGGAAAACATCGATCGCTGCCTGCCGGACTTGACGCCCGCCCGGCGAGCCGCGCTTCTGCGCGCGAACTACGAGCATTACGGCATCATGTTCTTCGAGTTCGCGCACTTCTTCTCCCCGATCCCGGGCCATTACCGCCGCTACGCCGAGCGGGTCTCGCGGCTGCAGGGCAAGGAGATCTGGGACGAGGCGAAGGCCAAGGGCAACGGAGTGCTTTTTTTCTCGGCTCACCTGGGCTGGTGGGAAATGTCCGCCGCCGCCGCCGGCCTCGGCGGCATCCGCCCGACGATCGTGACCACCGTGCTCAAGCCCGCGTGGCTGCACGAAAAGATCACCGCGTGCCGCTCGGCCACCGGAGTCGCGGCCGCGTGGCATCCGGGCTCGATGCCGGCGGTGCTCAAGGCCCTCCGAAAGGGCGGCTCGGTCGCGTTCATGAACGACCAGTACGCCCACCCGCCGATGGGCGTGCCGGTGGAGGTCTTCGGCGCCAGAGTGGACACCCTCGCCGTCGTCGGCGCGCTCGCCAAGCGCACCGGCGCGGTCGTGCTGCCGACCTACTGCCTAAGGCGGCCGGACGGGCTGCACGTCACCGTCATCGAGAAGCCGGTCGACGTGCTGGCCGGCGGCGACTCGCCGGAGGCGGCGACCCAGATCGTGGCGCGCCACGTGGAAGGCTGGATCCGCAAGCACCCCGAACAGTGGCTGTGGATTCACCGCCGCTTCAAAAACCTGCGCCCGAATGAGCCGATGGCGGCTCAGGTGCAGAACCGTCCCCAGTAGGCCAGCGCCTCCCGGGCCGCTCTCGCGTCGCAGCGGCTCTCGCCCGCGACGTCGCACATGAAGCGCAGGAAACGGCACGCCGTCGCCGCCTGGCTGCCCGACAAGGTCTTGTACCGCTCGAGCGCCCGCGCCTTCAGCTCCGGAGCCTCGCCCGGCGACAGCATGTAGATCGTACGATCGACCGTCTTGGCGGCCGGACGCTCGTAGTTCTTGAGCGTCCAACGCATATACGCCGGGAGGCTGCGGCGCCAGCCCGGCGGGTCCAGGAAGGGCAAGCTCTCCGAGAGCCGCTCGATCTCCGCGTCGGGCAAATCCTGCCAACGCGCGCCGGAGTCTTCGAGGCTATCGAACGCGCTCTCGACGGCGCGGATCAGTTCGTCTCGTCTGCGGTCCGGTTCTTCCATGCGGGCTCGGCGGGTTTGCGCGACTTCACGAGGGCGTAGAGCTGCAGCACGCTGACGATGCCGAACCCGACCGCGGGAGCGACGCCTCCGCTGGCGATGCTCGTGACCAGGCCCGCCACTCCCAGGCCGGCGTAGCCGGCGCGGGCCGCCGTTTGAATCCAGCCCGGCTCGCGAGCGATCACGCGCTCGTCGCCGGGGACCCATTCGCGGCGCCCGTACTCGAAGGCCTTCGGCTCGGAGACTCGCGGCGGCGGAGCGGAGGAGTAGACGTCTAGGTCGAGCTTGCCGGCCGAAGCCGGAGCGGACCAGAAGAGAAGGACCATGACCCACGTCATTGACCGCCGCATCCAGGGATTCTAGCATGATGATCGATGCTTCACTCTTCGCCCCCCTCTTCCGCCGTTCCCAAGCTGTGGACCTGCCTTCAGGATTATTCCTGGGAGCGCCTGACCGCCGACCTGACCGCCGGAGTGATCGTCGGCCTCGTCGCGCTGCCCCTGGCGATCGCGTTCGCGATCTCCTCGGGAGTCACGCCCGACAAGGGCTTCACCACCGCGATCATCGCCGGGTTCCTGATCTCGGCGCTCGGCGGCTCGCGCGTGCAGATCGGAGGCCCGACGGGCGCCTTCGTCGTCATCGTCTACGGCATCGTTCAGGGCTACGGCATCGAGGGTCTCACGCTCTGCACGATCATGGCCGGCGTCATGCTCGTCCTCATGGGCGTCTTCGGGCTGGGCGAGCTCATCCGGATCATCCCCTACCCCGTGACGGTCGGCTTCACCACCGGCATCGCGGTCACGATATTCTCGCAGCAGATCCGGGACCTGTTCGGGCTCCAGCTCGCCTCGATCCCGGCCGATTTCGTCGACAAGTGGGCCGCCTACGCGCGCGCCGCCGCGACCGCCGATCCGGCCACGGTGGGACTCTCGGCGGCCTGTCTCGGCGTCCTGGCTTTCTGGCCGAAGGTGAGCCGCCGCGTGCCCGGACCCATCATCGTCCTCTTGGGCGGGACGGCCGCCGCCGTCGCGCTCGGCCTGAGCGTGGAGACGATCGGCAGCCGTTTCGGCGAGCTGCCGCACGGGCTGTCCAGGCCCGTCTGGCCGGAGATCACGCTCGAGAAGCTCCGCCTGCTCGCGAGGCCCGCCGCCACGGTGGCGCTCCTCGGCGCGATCGAGTCGCTGCTCTCGGCGACCGTCGCCGACACGATGATCGACGGGCGGCACCGCCCCAACACCGAGCTCATCGCGCAAGGCGTCGCCAATATCGTGACCCCGCTTTTCGGCGGCATTCCGGCGACCGGCGCGATCGCGCGCACCGCGACCAACGTGAAGAACGGCGCGCGCACGCCGGTGGCGGGCATCGTGCACGCGCTGACGCTCCTCGTCGTGATGCTCGCCTTCGGCCGCTGGGCCGCGCACATCCCGCTGTGCGCGCTCGCCTCGATCCTCGTGTTCGTGGCCTATCACATGAGCGAGTGGCACTCCTTTCTGGCGCTCCTGCGAGCCCCCCGCACGGACGTCGCGATCCTGCTCGCGACCTTCCTCCTCACCGTCTTCGTCGACCTGACCGTCGCCGTCGAGGCGGGCATGCTGATGTCGGTGTTCCTCTTCATGAAGCGGATGACCGACGTCACGACGATCCGACAGATCAAGCGAGGAACCCACGCCCCGGAGGAGAGCCTGAAATCGGCCGCCGGCGCGCTCAGCCATTCCGAAGTGCCCGAAGGCGTCGCCCTCTATGAAGCCGAAGGGGCGTTCTTCTTCGGCGTCGCGCAGTCGCTGCGCGACAACCTCTGG
>JACRDR010000056.1 GCA_016212845.1 Elusimicrobiota bacterium | reverse complement strand
GCTCGCCCAGTCGAAGCCGGTAAAGCGGTTCCAGCCCTGCAGTTCGAAGCGGGACAGGTACCGCTCGACGAGACCGGCCACTTCCGAGACGAGATAGTCGTTGGACATCGGGATAGTCCCGATTGTACCAGTTATGGCCGCGGCAGGTCCCGAATAAGCGCGATCGGGTCCTTCTGGTACGCCGGGTTGTTGCTCAGGCGCTTGAGCAGCTCCGCGAAGTCCAGATCCGCTCCCGCCGCCTGGATCTTTCGGACGTCGGCGATGCTCTCGGCGTCGATCAGCGCTCCGATCTGCGGGAAGCTCATCGAGCCGATCCAATCGGACCACCGCGGGACGTCGTTCGAGTCGAAAATGGCGGCCTGGGGCCCGCCTTTGGCTCCGAACTGCAGTGCGATGCTGCCGCCTTCGATGGTACGCGTCAGCGTGCCCTCGTCGATCTCGGTGAAGCCCTTTTTGCGGAGCCAGTAGTTCGGATTATTCAGGCTCGTCGCCCGGTAGCCGTCCAAGACCTCCTTGAGCTCCGAGGCCTTCACGGCCCGCCGCTCCATCGAAAAATTGCGGGGCTGGCGCTGGATCAGCTTCTCGACGTCGGCCTTCGTGAGCGCCGGGTTCACCTCCATCGGGAAGAGCTTCGTCCACGAGTGCTCGCCGGCGTCGACCGCCTGCTGCACCTGCGCGTCGGTCCGGTAATAGGGGCCGATGATGCGGCGCGCCTCCTCGGGATTGAGCGTATCGAGGAAGCGGTTGACGCGTTTGTCGACCTGGTTCATGGCGTAGGCGTACTCGAGCACCATGAGGGGCGAAAAAGGCCGCCGGTAGTGGCGCACGCGGTCGTTGGGACCGTGCGGTCGGAAGTCGAGGTCGTGGCGGAAGATCAGGTAGAGGCGCTTCCAGCGCGACTGGTAGCCGAGCACGAAGCGGTTCACCGCCGACATGATCACGTGATGATACACCTCGTCGCGGTAGACGCCGTCCATCGCCTTGTCGGTCGGGCTCCCGGCGATCGCGTTCGCTTTCAGCGTGAGGTACGCGCCCGAGGCGCCGAGCTCCGCCAACGAGCGGTTGGACATGCCGGACTTGGCGACGTATTCCGTGCCGGCGCGAGGGAGCCGGGGCGCGGCGCCCTGCTGCTCGAGCTTCGCCATGCCCGGGAACCGCGCGTGGTTGTAGACCGCTTCCAGAATCGGACCGTGGCGGACCTCCTCGTTCGACCAGATCGCCATCTGCCCCGGCTTGCCCTTGAGCGCGACCTGCAAGACGCGCTCCTGGAAGGTCGTGCCGAGGAAGTGCGACATCCGGGGCATGCGGTTGTGCAGGCTCTGCGCGAAGGCGTACTGGTACTGGAGCGTCGGCTGCTCCATGTCCATCGTCGCCTTGAACATCTTCATCACGCTGACCGGCTCGATCGACGACTCGGCGAAGTCCGCGTGGCTGACGTTCTTGAGCTGCTCGCGATCGGTCCACTTGTTGATGAGCCCGGTGTTGTCGGAGCGTAGAATCCCTTCCTGGCTTACCAGCGCGTCGAGGCGGTTGAAGGACCAGGAAAGCTGCTCGTCGGTCACGCCCTCGAGGAGATCGTCGACGCGGGCCGCGAAGCGGCGGATGCGGAGAAGCTTTTCGGGCAGCTCGCGGATGCCGCGGACGACGATGCTCGCGAGCGATTCTTGCCGCGCGCCCGCCAGATAGGAGACCGGATGCTCGTGCCCGTTCTTGTCGACGACCGTGGGCGACTCCGGATGGGCAAGACCAGATTCATGAGCCGCCGCCGCCCCGGCCACCTCCTGCTCCGAGGCCGCGGTGCCGAACGCGCGGATCACGCCGCCGGCGACCGAGTTCACGCGGGCCTGCCTAGGCAGGACGAGAGCCGGAAGAGAAAGGTTCGCGCTCAGGTTCGTCGCGGCGGAGACGCACGCGCCGGCGGCGGCCGCTCCCGCGCCGGCCAGGGACGCGGCCTCGGGGAGGGCGATGCCCTTCACCTGCGCCCTCGCGGGCAGGACGAACAAGGCGACGACGAGCGGGAGTAGATTCATGTCCCTAGAATAGCCAAGCGGTCGCCTCTCGACCTGAGGAGAACGACCCCTTTTCGGCTCGGTCCTTTCGTCTCCGGGATGGTCAATGGCCCGGCCCCGGGCTATACTCGAAACGTGCGCGTGCTCCTGGCGATCCTCCTGCTGACTAACGGCTGCATCAGCGTGAAGGACTCCGAGCGCCACCGGATCGCGTCCCAGTCGGTCTATCGAAAAGCGGCACAGGAATCGCTTCGAGAGACCGCCGCCGGCGGGCTCGCCGTGCGCTCCTTCGTGTACAAGCCGCGGCTGCTGCCCCTCGAGGGCTTCTTCAAGCGCTTCGCCCGCGGCGACTTCAAGGAAGCGTTCCTCCGGGCGAACCTGCGCTACAGCCCGACCAACGCCGACGACAAGGCGCTGCGCGCGCTCCTCAACCACGGCATCGCGCCCGCGCTGGTCGAGGTCTCCAACAAGGGCGCGCAGCCGCTCGACCTCTCCGCGGTCCGGCTCACGCTCACGGACTCTCGGACGACCCTCGAGCCGATCCCGAACGCGGAGCTCCCGAAAGTATTCTCGGATTTCAACCCGAAGGCGGCCGCGGCGAACGTGTACAACACGGGCGCGGCGGTGGTCGGCTGCGCGGCGGCGTTGACAGTGCTGGCCGTCGGCGTCATCGCCGGCGGCGATCTCTTCGGCGGCGCGGGAACGGTGGGGAGCCTGCCCGAGCTCTTCGACGGCGAGGTCTACAACGAGCTCAAGAAGACCACGGAGGTCGACTACGACGGCCTGCTGTGGAAGCCGCGGACGCTCGCTCCGGGCGAGACGGCGCGCGGCCTGGTCTTTTTCCGCGCGGGTTCGGCCGACTGGACCGCGCTGCGGCTGGACGCCTCGAGATAGACTCGCCGGTCCGAAAGATCGACCTGTTGCATGCCAGCCGGCGGTTTTTGTCGGTTTAGCGCGGCATCTCGTCGAACAGCTTGCGGCCTTCGGCGCGCGCTTCGGGGGAGAGGCCGTCTCCGTAAGCGCGGGCCTTTTCGGCGGCGTGGGCGACGCCCTGGGACTCCGCGAGGAGGTACAGCGCGTAGGCCATGGGCGGGTTCTTCGGCACGCCGGGCTTGCCCGCCGAGAACAGCTCCGCGAGTTCGAGGATCGCTTCCTTGCTGCCGCTGCGCAGCGCCCGCATCAGCCACGAACGCGCTTGTTCGGCGTCCTGCGGGACGCCGCGTCCCTGGGAGTAGCGATAGCCCATGTGGAGCTGGGCCTCGGCGATCCCGCCCTCGGCGGCCTTGCGGGTCCACTCGACCGCGAGCGCGTCGTCCTTGGGCACGCCCCGGCCCTCCGCGTACAGAAAGGCGAGGCTCATCATCGCCTCGGCGTAGCCCTGCTCGGCGGCCTTCCGGTACCAGCCGGCGGCCGCCGCGGAGTCGGCGGGCACGGGACGGCCGGTCTCGTAGGCGTAGCCGAGCTCACTTTGGGCCTCCGGCCAGCCGCCCGCGGCGGCCTTCTTCAGCCACTCGAAGGCCTTCTCGCGGTCGGCGGGCACGCCCCGGCCCTCGGCGAGCATCGCGGCGTAGCGGAACTCCGCGACGTGCAGCCCCGCCTTCGCGGCGCGGAGGCACGACTCGGCGGCGCGCTCGTCCTCGTCGGGCTTGGCGAACGCCACGGCGAGGAAGTCCGTGAGCACGGAGCTGTCGACCGCCTTGTCCGCGAGGAGCTGCATTCCCGCCTCGGCCTTTCCGGATTGGATCAGCCGGAAGACATCGAGCGCGACCGCGTTCGGGTCGGGACGCGCGGCCGCGGTCCGGCACGCCGCCGGCAGCGCGGCAAGCAGAACGACAGCCGGCAGCCTTAGTCGAGCCAGTCTTTTTCCTTCAGCTTACGGGGCAGATACTGCTTCGTGAGGTACTGGAAATCCTTGTTGGCCAAGGCGTCCAATTCGAACTTCAGCCCGCTCGAGAGCATCCGCTTGATCTCCACCTGCCATTCCTTTTTCTGGAACCAGGGGTAGTTCAGGAGCTCCTTCGCGCGGCCGATGTCCTTGTCGTTGAGCTTGATGCCCACGTTGCGGGGCAGGTCGTAGTGCTCGGGGTCGGCGCTGGAGAGGCCGACGAACTTCGCCTCGGGGATCGCCATGCGCTGGCTCTCGAAGGCCAGGTTGATCGAGCCCTGCTTGACGACCGAGTAGATGTAGTAGCCCCAGGGATCGTTGTCGACGAGGACGTAGACCGGGAGCTTCTTCTCTTCGTGCAGGCGGCGCGCCAGGCGGCGGACTCCCCGCGGCGGCTGGCCGTTTCCGGTGAGGAGGACGCAGTTGTATTTCTTCCAGAACTTGTCCTCGGCGAGGCGGTTCCACTGCGTGCCTTTCTCGACGAGCAGAATGAAGTCGGCGTCGCACTTCTTGATCTTCACGTACTCGTCCTCGACGATCGAGGGGACCGAGTAGCCGCCCTTGCCGAGCTTGCCGCAGTCGACGCGGTCCCCGTCGTCCTCCAGCACCAGCGGGCCGATGACCGTGCCGCCGTTCTCGGCGCGAACGTGAAGCTCTTCGCGAAGCGCCTCGAGCGAGACCTCCAAGTCCTCGATGACCGGATCGGACTCGTCCTGCGTGTCGAAGCTGTTCTCGTGCGAGTCGCCGAGCGTATGCTTGGTCCGGTAGTAGATTTCCCGGAGGCTCGTCGTGAGCTCGGCGGCCTGCAGCTCGTTGAGAGCGTCGGCCACCAGCATCGTCTGCATGAACTTCTTCGCCATCGCGACGTTGAAGAACGTGCGCTCCTGGGTATTGTCGCCCATCTCGATGATGCCCTTCTTCTCGTTGAACTTCACGTTCGACAAGGAGCGCACCGGGATCTGGATCGCGGGATCCTTCTTCTTGTTGGCGGCCGAGATGACGAGATCCGCCAACCCTTCGAGCTTCTTCGCGACGTCGCCGCCGCCCCGAGTCTTGGCCATTATCGTTTCCCCTTCTTTTTCGCCGGCTTGGACTTGGCTTTCGCCTTGGCCTTCTTGGGAGCGGGCTTGGCCTTAGCCTTCGCCTTTCCCTTCTTCGCGGAGGCTTTCGCCGTCTTGGGCTCTTCGGGCGCGGGAGCTTCCGCAGCGGCGGGCGCGGGCGCGGCGACCGAGGTCTCGGCCGTGCCGGGTTCGGCCGGCGCTTCGACGGGGATCTCCCCCTCGATGCCCTCGGGCGTGACGATGATCGAATGCGGCAGGCCGGCCGGCGCCGAACTCTTCTCCGTGAGATCGTCCGTCAACTGGCCGCCGGTGCGCTTGTTGGCGATCTCGATGAGCTGTTCCTTGAGCTTCTTCTCGGCGATCTTTCCGCCCTTGAGGCTCTTGCAGGCGGAGACGACCTCCTCGATGTAGAGTTCGAAGATGTTGCTGCGCTTGAGCTCGTGATGCGCGCGCTCGCGGCGATTGAGGAAGACGCCGAGGCGGCGGCCCGCCTCTCGCATCCCGAGCGTGATCTCCTTGCGGATCTCGTCGTAGTCGGCGATCGCTTCCTTGGATTCGCTCGTGAAGGGCACCCAGACGGACGCCATGTGCACCATGACGACCATGGGGCCGGCCGGAGGCGCTCCGCGCGACTGCGACACGCCGTAGTTCTTCCAGGTCGTGTCGAGCACCGCCTTGAAGGTGGAGCAGGCGGACTGCTGGTAGAGGAGCGGAACGCGGTTGGCGAAGCGGATGACGCGCGCGAGCTCGTTGTCGTCGTCGTCGTGCGTCTCGCCCTCGGCCAGCGGCTTCTTCTCGGCGGCCGCGGCGGCGGCGGCCTGCAGCTCGGGGTGCTTGCCGAACGCGAGGCCGACCTCGATGACGAAAGGGTTGC
>JACRDR010000481.1 GCA_016212845.1 Elusimicrobiota bacterium | reverse complement strand
GGGCAAGCGGCACAAGGGCATCGACATCGCGGCGGATCAGGGCGTCGGCGTGCTGGCGGCGGCGCCCGGCCGCGTGCTCTTCGCCGGGGAGAGCGAGGGCGGCTACGGCAACGTGATCATCGTGCGGCACGACGAGAAGACGACCTCTCTCTACGCCCACAACGAGAAGGTGCTGGTGAAAGAAGGCGCGACGGTGACGGCCGGCCAGACGATCGCGCTGCTCGGCTCCACGGGCCATTCGACCGGCCCCCACGTCCATTTCGAGATCCGCGTGCGGGACAAGGCGGTCAACCCGCGGAAGCGATTGGTCAAAGCGAGATTCTGAGGAACCATGAAAGAGTCCTTTTCCTTCGACGTGAAGAAGTCCGCGGGCGAGGTGTTCGATTCGCTCACCGACCTGCAGCGCATCGCCGCGCTCAGCGGCGGCAAGAGCGTCATCAAGCCCGTGGCCGACCGGCCGAAGGCCGGGATCGGCTCGGCCTGTTACCTGAGCGCGGAGGTCCCGGGGGCGCCCGCGGGCGCCGCCCAGGACATTCTGTGCGAGACGCTCGAGTGGGCCCCGCCGAAGGTCTGCACGCGAAAGTTCGCGATCCCGGACCTGCCGACGACGGCGTCGATCAAGGTGGAGGAGCGCGACGGGGGCGGCTCACGGCTGACGGTGGAAGTCGAGATCGTGCCGGAGAGCATGATGTACAAGATGATGCTGCCGGCCTTGGCGCTCAAGCTGCGGAGCGACAAAGAAAAGATGGTGACGGAACTCCAGAAGCAGCTCGACAAGCAATAGGGTCAGACCCTTCGTCAGCATTCCGTCAGCATTCGCCCCTTCGCGGGGCCGGACGCTTCCCACTCCCTAGGCCGAAAGCCCGGGCCCGGGGCACCCGCACGGCCCGGGTAGTGCGGGCCTGATCGGAGTAATCTGCCCTTTGATGGGCTCCCGGATTAAAGCCGCCGCGTTGGCAGCGCTTTGGCTGGCGCCGAGCGCGCACGCGCTTTCCCCCATCTACCCCCGGCCCGCTCCGTCGCCCCTCATCGGTCCGTCGGCCGCGGCGATCGCCGGAGCCGTGCCCGCCGCCCTGACTCCGGCAGATCTCTCGCTGCCCGCGTCCATCGGCTCCGCCGCGCAGACGGGCCTGCCTTCGAAAACCGTCCGACCTCTAGTTTCGCTCGCGCTGCTTCGCCGCGTCGGCGGCTTGATCGGGAACGGCCGTGACCTCGCCGGAATGCTGTCCTCCTTTTGGACCGGCGCTCAGCCGCTCGCGGCCCCGGTCTCCGTCCCGCCGAGCGCGCCGGAGTTCCTGCACGCGACGCGCCCGGCCGACCGCGAGTTCCTCGCGCGCGCCGTCGAGGCCGCCCGCGCCTCGCCGACCGCCGCATCCATCCTCGACCGCGTTGAGGCGCTGGCGGAAAGGCGAGGCCGGCCAGTCCAAGTCCGCATCCGGGATCTCGGGAACAATTGGGGCGAATACGACTACATCGAGGACCGGCTGGACATCCACTCCCGCTTCCGAGAAGAGCCCGCGCTCGCCGCACCGACCTTGGCCCACGAGCTGCTCCATATCCTCCAGCACGAGGAAGACGTCCCCGCCGACGCCCTCGAGCTGGAGCTCGAGGCGCACATCCTGACTCTTCGGATCATGGAGTAACTCGGGATCGAGTCCGACGGCGGCACGTTTTCGAAGGAGGCGGCGCGGCGGATCGCGCTCGGGCCCGTCGAATACGTCTCGTGGATGCAGACGCAACTGCCGGGTCGCCCTCTCCTCATCGGCTCGGACGTCAAGACGGTCCGCACCCTGCTCGAGGACGAACTGTCGGACTTGGAGGCCTCGGAGGCGAAGGGAAAGCGCGCGCAGGCCCGGCTCGATTGGGCGATCCACAACGCGCGCCTGCTGAAGACGGAAGCGGGCCGGAAGCGATACCGCGCGTTCGCCGATCGCGTCGCGGCCCTCATGGACGACGAGCACCGCCGCCGGGCGCGGACGAACTGACGCCGGCCGGCGAGAATGCTGACGGAATGCTGACGAAGGGTCTGACCCTTATTTGTACTGGCGGGTGATCACGCGGTCGACGATCGAGCGGATCAGTTCGATGTGCGATTCTTCGATGATCAGCGGCGGCGAGAAGGCGAGCGTGTCGCCCGTCACCCGGCCCAGCATGCCTTCTTCCCAGCAGGACACGAAGGCCTTCATGCCCGCCGCCCCGACGGGGCCCTGCGGCTCGAGTTCGATGCCTCCGATGAGGCCGATGCCCCGCACGTCGGCGACGCCCTTCTTGCCCTGGAACGAGAAGAGCATGTCCTGGAACTTCGCGCCGATCTTGCCCGCGCGCTCGAAAAGCTTCTCGCGCTCGTAGATCTCGAGCGTCGCCAGGCCCGCGGCCGCCGCGGCCGGGTTGCCGGAATACGTGTAGCCGTGGAAGAACTCGATGCCCTCCGGCGCCGACATGAAGGCGTCGTAGATCTCCTGCTTCACCGCGACCGCGCCCATCGGCACGACGCCGTTGGTGAGACCCTTCGCCATGACGATGACGTCGGCGTCGATGCCGAACGCCTCGGACGCGAACGCGCCGTGGCCGGTGCGGCCGAAGCCGGTGATGACCTCGTCTAAAATCAGCAGGATGCCGTGCTTGCGCGTGATCTGCCGAATCGCCTTGAGGTAGCCCTCCGGCGGCGGATACACGCCCGCCGAGCCGATGATGGGCTCGATGATGACGGCCGCGATCGTGCGCGCGCCGTGGATATTGATGATCCGCTCGAGTTCCTCGGCGTAGAACGGGTCGGCCGGGCCGAAGCCCCGGACGAACTTCTTCTTGTTGATCGCCGCCGGCAGGTGGTCGACGCCGGGAAGCAGAGGGCCGAACGTCTGGCGGTTGCGGAAGATGCCGCCGACCGAGATGCCGCCGAAGTTCACGCCGTGGTAGCCCTTCTCGCGGCCGATGAGGCGGGTGCGCGCCGCGTCGCCCTTCATCTGGTGGTAGCCGAGCGCGATCTTGAGCGCGGTGTCGACGCCTTCGGAGCCCGAGTTCGAGAAGAACACCCGGGTGAAGCCCTCGGGCAGGATCTCGACGAGCTTATCGGCCAGCTTGAAGGCCGCCGGGTGGCCCATCTGGAAGTTCGGGGCGAAATCGCAGTTGAGGAGCGCGTCCTTGACGGCCTCGGCGATCTCCGGCCGGCCGTGGCCGGCGTTGACGCACCAGAGGCACGCGGCGGCGTCGACGACGTCCTCGCCTTTCTCGTTTTTGACGAACATGCCCTTGGCGCCGGTCACGAGCCGGGGCGCGGCCTTGAAGGCGCGGTTGGCGGTGAAAGGCATCCAGAAGTGCTCGAGGTTCACGTCGAGAGCGGGGGTCTTGGCGGCGGTCTTGGTCTTGGTCGCGGCAGGCATCGGAGGGTCCTCCTAAAGAGCGGGTGTTATTTTACCTAAAATCCGCCGCCCCTTGGCGCCGGTGGCGTTCGGGGCGTGATTGGCTCTCCCGTCGAGGGCGAGGGCGGCGAGCAGCGCGATGAGCGCGGGCTCCTTCGCCTGCGGGAGAATGCCGTGCTTCGAGATCGACACGACGGGCACCGGCGCCAGTTCCCGGCCCAGGAACTCCATGAGCGCCGGGTTGAGCGCCCCCCCGCCCGAGACGACGACCTCGGCCGG
>JACRDR010000477.1 GCA_016212845.1 Elusimicrobiota bacterium | reverse complement strand
GACGCGATGACGCCCGAGGACGCCGCCGCCTCGCGCGCGCTCCTCATGGATTCTATTTTGGGCGAGCCGGCCGTCGTGCTCGAGCAGTACGTGAGCGAGATCCGCACCGTCCGCCGCTACAAGACGGTGCACGAGGCGTATCTGCGCATGGCCTCGGGCGAACTCGCGAAGGACCCCTCGGTGATCGAGGAGCACGCGCGGCTGAGTAAGACTCTCAGCGAGCGCCGACTTTTGAACAGGATTTGATACATATTCAGGTGACGCAAACAGGAGAATACTAGACATGGGAACGCCTACGAAGGCCGCTCTTCGCGACCTCATCGAGCTCGGCAAGGAGCACGGTTACCTCACGCTGGAAGAGATCAACCGCTCGCTGACCACCGCCTCGATGTCCTCGGAGGAGATCGACGGACTGATGACGACGCTCGAGGACCTCGGCATCGAGGTCGTCGACCGCAAGAAGTATAAGATCGTCTCTCCCGCCGAAAAGGAAGCCTACACCGAGGATTGGGACTCGAGCCCCGACGTCTCGAGCTCCATCCGCATGTACCTGTCCGAGATGGGCAAGGTCCCGCTTCTCAACCGCGAAGAGGAAGTCACGCTCGCCCGCAACGTGCGCGAGCGCGAAAAGGAGCTCCGGCTCCTCGTCCTCGAGTCTCCCGTCACCATGCGCGAAATCCGCAACTGGGAGACGCTCATCGCCCAGCAGGAGATGACGCCGAAAGAGCTCATGCCCCGCGGCCGCAAGACCGCCAGCGAGCTCTCCGGCATGCGGCGCAAGATGAAGTCCGTCGCCCAGTTCATCACCAAGAGCGAGCGGGAGATCAACAAGCTCCGCGAGCGGCTCAAGAATCCGAATCTCAACAACGCTCAGCGCAAGGTCCTCAACAAGCGCGTCGAGCAGCGCACCAAGGAGATCGTCAACCGCATCCTGGCCCTCAACCTGAACCAGGACAAGGTGAAGCGTCTCACCAACAAGATCAAGAACTTCGCGCAGAAGATCCGCGAGTGCCAAGACGAGCTCGACCGCTACGCCCGGCGCTACAACGCGCCCTACCCGGAGCTCAAGACGATGTTCGGCCAGGTCCAGCGCGGCAAACTCTCCGAGTCCAAGTTCCGCGACCGCACCGGCTACGCGACGACCGCCGTCGAGGCGGCTCTCGAGAACATGGCCATCGTGCTCGACCGGCTCGAGCGCCTGAAGCACTCGCTGCCGATCCCCGTCGAGAAGTTTCTCGAGCTCAACGACAAGATCGTGACCCTCGAGGGCCAGATCCTCACCGACAAGCTCAAGCTGATCAAGGCGAACCTGCGGCTCGTCGTCTCGATCGCCAAGAAGCACATCAACTCGAACCTCGAGCTCTCCGACCTCATCCAAGAGGGCGGCCTCGGCCTCATGAAGGCGGTCGAGAAGTTCGAGTACAAGCGAGGGTTCAAGTTCTCGACCTACGCCACGTGGTGGATCCGCCAGTCGATCAACCGCGCGATCGCCGACCAGGCGCGCACCATCCGCATCCCGGTGCACATGAAGGAGCTCATCTCGAAGCTCACCAAGGTCACGCGCCGCTACCGCCAGGAGTTCGGCCGCGATCCGAGCCTCGAGGAGTACACGCGGCACCTGCACATCTCGATGGACAAGGTGAAGAACGTCCTCAAGATCATGCAGGAGCCGATCTCGCTCTCCACGCCGATCGGCGAGGACGAGGACTCCTACCTCGAGGACTTCATCGAGGATCGCGGCGGCCCCGCGCCGTCGATGTCCGCGCAGACGTACCTGCGCCGCGGCGAGGTGGAGAAGGTGCTGTCGACCCTCACCGACCGCGAGGCGAAGATCATCAAGCTGCGTTTCGGCATCGACTCGGGCTATCCGCGCACGCTCGAGGAAGTGGGCCGCATCTTCAAGGTCACGCGAGAGCGCGTCCGTCAGATCGAGGCGAAGGCGATCCGCAAGCTCCGCCATCCCTCCCGGTCGAAGTCTCTTCGGGACTATCTCGAACAGTGAGGAAGCGCAAGAAGGAGGCGGGTCTCTTCGACTGGCTCCTTTTGGCGCTCGCGGTCTCCTTGGCCGCGATCATCCTCTATTTCGGGGCCGAGCGGTGGCGCGGCGGAGGGGCGACGGTCTCGCTTCCTCCGCCGCCGCCCCTCAAGGTCACTCCGACTTCCGTCCAGCCCTTGGCGGGCGCCCAGCGTCCCGCTCAAGAGGGGGTATCCGAGTCTTTCCTGGCCCCCAACTCCATCCCGCCTATGGTGCTCTCACGCACCGGACGCCCGTCCGTGCGCACCAAGGCGCCGCCGGCTCCTAAGACCGACCGTTAGCGCCGGTCCTTCCTTTATAGAGGGGGGCTTACGGGTGCGGCGGGGGGGGCTGGGAGGCCTGTTTCCGGCTGAGGGCTTCCCTGAGGAGCTCCTCGGCGATCCCTCTGCCTCCGAGACCGAAAGCCAGGGCGAAAGTCAGCCCCAGGGAGGCGAGGATGATCTGGAAGGAGGACGAGAGGAGCAGCATCTGCAGGCCGAGCTGTTCCGCGGCCAAAAGCGTTGTGAAGCCGAGCACGAACGCGTAGGCCGCCTTGGCCAGGAATTGCCCGCCGCGCACGTTGTTGGCGACGGCGGCGTTTCCGACGACGCCGGAGAGGAAGGCCGCGAATACCAGCCCGCCGAAAAGGATCAGGATCGCCGCGATGACCGAGGGCAAGAACAGCATGAAGCGCTCGAGCAGCTGCGAGACGATGGTGAGGTCCACCGCGTTGGCCGCCGAAACGAAGAAGGCCAGCAGGATGAACCAGTAGATGAGGAACGAGATCACGTAGCTCGGGCTTCGCCCGAGGCCGAGACGGGCCAGGACCTCGTTGACTCCCACCTTGCCCAGTGCGTCGTCCACGCGCGCGCGATCGAGCACCCGCTCCGCCACCGTCCGCATCAATCTCGCGGCGAAGAGGCCCGCGACCAAGAACAGGAACGCGGCCAAAAAGCGCGGCACCGCGGCCATGAAGCGCTGCGATAGCGTGATGAACGGGTTCGTCAGCAATTCGATCAGTTCGGGTCTCATTCCTCGTCGAGAAACTGGGGCCAGGTGTGACTGAAATTACACTTGCAACGCGGGTGCGATTATAGCACAATTGGCCCGTTGCACCGGTTTGACGTACGCGTCTTCCGGCCGTGACGAAAGTTGCATTGACAAAGGGAGACGACGCTGTTAGACTCTGATGTCTTTCATGAAACTCCGAGCATGAATACGACGCGCCTCCCGCTTTTTCTTTTCCTAGCCGCGCTCTCCTCCATTCTCCCGTCATTCGCCTTCGCGGGCGCCGCCATCGACGACGCCGTCGGCAGCGTCCAGATCCGCAAGTCCGAGAGCTCGTCGTGGGGCTCGGTCTCCGGCGCCGGTCACGTCGTCGGCAAGGGCGACGAGATCAAGACCGGCCGCGGCTCGCGCACGGTCGTGAAGTTCGACGACGGCTCGAAGGTCGAGCTGGGCCCGAACTCCGCGTTCGCGCTCGAGGAGGCCGAGAACAACCAGGCGACGATGAAGTTCAGCCTCGGCTTCATGAAGGCCTGGGTCACGAAGGCGTTGTCGCGCCGCTTCCAGGTCAAGACGCCCACCGCCGTCTGCTCGGTTCGCGGCACGGAGTTCGGCGTGAACGTCGCCGAAGGCGGCAACACCAGCGTCGCCGTCTTCTCCGGCTTGGTCGGCGTCGGCGACACCAAGGGCAACGAAGTCCTCCTCTCCGAAGGCCAGAAGGTCGACGTCACGCAGGCCGGCATCACGACGAAGTCCGAAGGCTCCTCCGAGCAGGGCCCCGAGAAGACCCGCCAGGCCCTCAAGCGCGAAGTCGGCCTGGACATGACTAAGGAAGAAGTCCAGGCGGCGGCCGCCAACGAGATCAAGTCCGCCGTCTACCAGGAAGGTAAGGCGATCATCGACGTCAACGGCAACCGCGTCCGGATGGAGCAGTACATCATCCGCCCGCAGCCCGATCAGTTCAAGCTCGTCGTGCTCAACGAGCGCGTCGACAGCTTCAACTACTTCTACTACACCGGTACCTTTAATAAGAACCTTCCCCAAGACCTAAGCGTGGCGCTCCGCCAGATCCAGGGCCAGGCGATCAACAAGCCCGAGTACTTCCTCTCCTCCTTCGAGACCGGCCGCTCGAACACGACCGACAGCGTGGTTGAGCGGGCCACCGGCGGACATCTCGTCGACCTCAACAACAATGGGGACAACACGGACAATATCACGTCCGCGTTCGATCCGCAGGTCGACGGCATCGTCCGCCTCAGCGTCCCGAACGCGGACGCGGGCGCCGCCTCGGGCAACGACTCTTTCTGGAGCACGCTGTATCAGAACTACACTCTCAACTTTAACGGCATCGCGCATACGTCGTGGTCTCCCGGCGGCGCGGCGCCGGCGTTCGTCAACGCCAACGCCTTGGCCGGCATTACGACCGGCATCCGCAACTACAACGGCGACATCGCTCGCGTGGACGTCGTGACCTGCAAGGGCCCGCTCTGCAACAACGGCACGGCCAATCAGTGCGTGGACGCGGACCACTGCAGCATGGAGCCGAACCCGGGCAAGTTCCAGCAGAATATCTACCGCGAGAACGCTTTGGGCACCGTCTGGGACAAGTTCGAGAACTACATCATCAGCGACGAAGGCAAGATCGCCAACACTTCGAACTTCACCGGCGCGACGTCGGGCCCCGCTTTCAAGAGCATCCTGCTCAAGTGGAACTATGAGCAGATCATCACCGCCGGCGAGTTCGGCGGGCGGAAGATCGATTTGGCGGTCTCGCCGAGAATCCTCATTGAGTCTGGACTGATTCCTTAGGAACGACAACTGATGCGCTCACTCTTCGGCTCGCGGCGTGCCCTCTTTGTTTTTTGCGCTTTCCTAACGGCCAACGCCGGCGCCTTTGAGTACATCCCGATGTATCAGCTGAGCCTCCTCGGCGGCCAGTACTTCTTCGCGGGCAATAAGTCCAGCGTCAACGGCAACGCGGTCGGCAACATCTCGCCGGCGATGAAGTTCAACGACCGCTGGACCCTGCTTCCGACCTACTCCGTCGAGTACCAGGGCACCAAGCCCGTCACCGATCCCGTCGGCAGCGGCACCCTCTTCCAGCAGCGCATGGACCATCGCGTCGCCGTCAGCGGCCTCTACTCCGACCCGGGCGGCCGCTGGAAGTT
Organism: Elusimicrobiota bacterium; assembly: GCA_016212845.1. Lineage (GTDB taxonomy): Bacteria > Elusimicrobiota > Elusimicrobia > UBA1565 > JACRDR01 > JACRDR01. The sequence continues at coordinate 66 of JACRDR010000477.1, read as the reverse complement.
CAAGCAGACCGCGAGCTACAAGCGCGAGTTCATGAAGGAAACGCGCGACGAGGCCTGGGGCCGCGG
>JACRDR010000473.1 GCA_016212845.1 Elusimicrobiota bacterium | reverse complement strand
GTCCTGCGAGCCCTGGGTCGCGGTATCGTTGAGCGCCTGCGCGACTTCCGTGGTGCCCGCGCTCTCTCCGGCGGACTCCTGCCCCGCCGCGGTGCTGTTGCCCGACTGCTCGGAGGCGGAGGAGTCCCCGTCGCCGTCGCCCGACTTCGCCTCGCTCGAGCCGCCCGTGCCGCCCCCGTCGTCGGAAGAGCCGGAGGCGGGCTTGGCGGCCAAACCGGCGTTGATCTCGCCCACGACGGTGGCCGGAAGCGGACCCGCCGGAGTCGGCGCGCCGCCGCCGGTGATCATGGAGCCTTCGCCCGACACCTTGACCTCGGTCGAGCCGGCGCCGTTGGAGAGGTTGAAGGCGCCCGCCTTGGCGTTGGCGTTGTTGCCCGCGCCGGGACCGGCGAGCATCGCCGCACACATGTTGCCGCTCACGAGGCCGGCGACGATGGTGCCGCGGATGCCGATCGTGCCGACCGGCAGCTTCACCTTCATGTTCGAAGGCTGGTTGCCGGCGATCTTGCCCGTGACGAAGCGGAACACCCCTTTGGTGACCGTCGCGGTGACCTTGCCGTTCTGGGTGGCCGGGTCGTAGACGAACTCGTCGAGGATCATGTCGCTGCTGGGACCGAGCGTGAAGACCGTCTCGTCCTTGAGCATGACCTGCATGCGCGAGTTCGCGTCCGTGGTCACATGGTCGTTCATGTAGACCGGCTTGCCGCTCTCGATGACGTGACCGGCGGGCTGTCCTTCCGAGACCGCCATCGGGCGGCCCTTCACGCCGGCAGCGGCGCCGATCTGAACGAGCCCCGCGGCGGCGAGAGCGGGCTGCAGGACGACGGCGGCGGAAACGAGCGACGAAAGAAGGATGCGGTTCATCAAATCCCCCAGCTGTAGGTGAGCATCGCCGACAGCTTGTTGTTGGTGTACGCGTAGTTGTTGAGGTTCGAGTTCGAGTGGAAGTACTCGTAGCTCACCGTGCCGAGGAAGTCCTTGAGCGGCTTATAGATCATGGAGAGCGGCGCCCCGAACATGCTCCGCGCGCGGTAGTTGTCGTCGGAGCGGATCTGCGGGCTGACGAAGTCGTCGTGCGCCAAGTATCGGTCGTAGCCGGCGGTCAGCGAGTTCATCACGAACATGCCTTTGCCGAGCAGCCAGGTGTGATCGAGGCCGAAGGCGTGGCGCGTGTACGCGTTGTAGTTCCGGGCGGCGTTCTTGATCGTGTAGGTGTACGTCGGCGCCAGCCGGTGCTTGGGGCTGAACCAATGGCCGAAGCCGCCTCCGAACTCCCACATGCCGCCGGAGCGCTCGGGGGCGGTCCGGACCTGCGGCGTGCCCACGTAATCTTGATACGTATATGCCGCGCGGAAGTAGCGCTCGTTCTGGGGAGACAGCTTCTGCGTGAGATTGAGGTCCAAGCCGCGGCTGCGCAGGAAGGTGCTCTGCGCCAGCTGGATGTGGTCGAAGCTGAGCGTCGGCGTGAGTTCGCCCAGGGCGCTTCGATGCGTCGCCCCGCCCTTCAGCGAGTACGCCTTGATGTTGAGGTTCTTCGTGAGGATCTGCTCGGACTGAAACATCGTCGCGGAGCCGAACGCTTTGTGGCCGCCGCGGATATCGTGCGAGATGCCCAACGTACCCATGAAGGGATAGCTGAAGTCGTCGCGCCGCTCGCTGGTGCCCTGGAGCTGCAGCGGGCTGCCGGAAACGAGCGCCTTGCCGCCGGCCGGAGAGGCGTTCCGATTGTTGTCGAAGCCGCCGCCGAAGGTGAGGACCGCGTTGTAGTGGGTGGTGCGCTGCCGGTTACGGATGTCCTTAAGGTAGAGTTCGGCTTCGGACTTCACGTCGGCCGGGGCGGAGCCCTCGGTCAACACCAGCAGCTCGCGCTCGGCCTCGGCGAAGTCGGCCAAGCGATACATGACGACCGCCCAAAGAAGCCGCGCCTTAGCGTTGTTCGGGCGGAGCGTGACGACGCGCTCGAGGGTGGCGGAAGCGCCTTTAAGGTCGCCGGTTTGAATCTGCTTCTTGGCCCATTTGAGGCTGAGCTCGACGTTGTCGGGATCGGCCATCACCATCTCGTAGTTCACGTCTTCCGAGGACGACTGGGCCAGGGCGGGCGCCGCCGGCAAGATCAGGGTCAGCGCGAGCAAAAGGTGTCGCATAAGCGGGGTCTTCTCCGAGAAATTTCCGACGACGAATCATCGCAGAAATGTCGAATGCCTGTCAATGAAACCTCACCGGTTGCGCTGCCGCCGGAAATGGAGGACAATACGCCCCGTGGCGGTCGATCCCAAAGCCCTCGCGGCACGTCTCGCTCTCAAGCGCGGCGTCCTTTACCGCTGGCTCCACATCCTCCTTCCCGGAGCGATGCTCGCCGCCGCGGTCTTCCTCCGCGTCGGCGACAGCGATCTGGTGGAGGCCATCCAGAACCAAGCCTTCGACCTCTACCAGCGGCAAGGACCCAGACCGTATCAGGCGATGCCGGTAAAGATCCTCGATATCGACGAGGAAAGCTTGAAGATCATCGGTCAGTGGCCCTGGCCCCGGACCAAACTCGCAGAGCTCCTTCGCAAGCTCGACGCCATGGGCGCCTCCGTCGTCGTATTCGACGCGCTTTTCCCGGAGCAGGACCGAACCTCGCCGGGCAAGGTCATCGAGAGCTGGCCGCAGGACGATCCCGCCGTGCGCGAACTCAAGCCTCGCGTGGCCAAGCTCACGGACCACGACACCCTCTTCGCCCGAGCGATGTCGAAGACGCGCGTCGTGCTCGGCTTCGCGCTTCGCAACGAGGCCTCGGACACGCTGCCCGAGCGAAAAGCCGGCATCGCCCTGAGCGGCGAGTTCCCGACGCTCCCGAAGTACAAGGGGGCGGTCGGCAACCTGCCCGTGCTCGAAAAAGCGGCCTCCGGCATCGGCAACGTGGGCTTCTCGCCGAGCTCCGACGGCATCATCCGCGCCGTCCCCCTCGTCTTCAACGTGCAGGACAAGCTCTACCCCGGACTGGCCGCGGAGGCGCTGCGCGTCGCCCAAGGCGCCAAGACCATCGCGATCAAGACTTCCGGCGGGTCCGGCGAGACGAATCTCGGCGAGCGCACGGGGATCGTGAAGGTGAAGATCGGCCAGTTCGTGATTCCGACGGACGGACAGGGCCGGGTCTGGCTGCACTACACAAAGCTCGACGACGACAAAAAGCGCTTCATCCCGGTCTGGAAGATCTTCAAGAACGAGGTGCCGCGCGAAGAGATCGAAAACGGCATCCTGTTCCTCGGCACCAGCGCTCAAGGACTGCGAGACATCCGGGCGACTCCCATCAACGGGTCCGCCGCGGGAGTCGAGGTGCACGCCCAGGTGGTCGAGCAAGCGCTGCTGGGACATTGGCTCAACCGCCCCGATTGGGCTCTCGGCGCGGAAGTCCTGTTCCTGGTCGCGCTCGGCCTCATGATGATTTTCATGATGAACCGCATCGGCCCGGCCTACTGCGCGGCCCTGGGCGCGTGCGTTATCGCGGGCTCGATCCTCGCCTCCTGGCGCTCCTTCACTTATAAAGGCTGGCTGTTCGACGCGGTCTACCCGTCGCTCATGGCGATCCTGATCTACCTGGCCGCGTCCCTGATCAGCTACCTGAAGGCCGAGACCGAAAAGCGGCAGATCCGCGGCGCGTTCAGCCGCTACATGCACCCGAAGCTCGTCGAGGAGCTCGCGCGGCATCCCGAGAAGCTGCGGCTCGGCGGCGAAACTCGCCCGATGACGATCCTCTTCTGCGACATCCGCGGCTTCACCACCATCTCGGAGCAGTACGACGCGGCGGGCCTCACCCACGTCATCAACAAGTTCCTGACGCCGATGACCGGCGAGATCATGGAGCGCCTGGGCTACATCGACAAATACATCGGCGACTGCATCATGGCCTTCTGGAACGCGCCGCTCGACGACGCCCAGCACGCCAATAACGCCTGCGCCTCCGCGCTCGCGATGATCGCGAAGCTCAAGGACGTGAACGCCGCTCTGAGGGCGGAGGCCGACGCCGCCGGCAAGAAGTTCTACGAGATCAACATCGGCGTCGGCCTGAACACGGGCGACTGCTGCGTCGGGAACATGGGCTCCGACCAGCGCTTCAACTACTCCGTGCTGGGCGACGACGTGAACCTCGCCTCGCGGTTGGAAGGCCAGTCCAAGTCCTACGGCGTCAACATCATCATCGGCCCAACGACGCGCGAGCTCGCGCCCGACTACGCGGCCATCGAACTCGACCTCATCAAGGTGAAGGGCAAGACTCGGCCGGTCCGCATCTACTCGCTCATCGGCGACCGGACGATCGCGGCCGACCCGAAGTTCAAGGAACTCGTCGCCGAGCACGAGAAGATGCTCGAGGCCTACCGCGCGCAGGATTGGGACCAGGCGTCCAAGCACCTGGCCGCGACGGTGCCCCTCGCGGAAGGCTGGAAGCTCTCGAAGCTCCATCACGTCTACGAGAGCCGGATCGAGGCCTACCGCACCGCGCCTCCCGGCGCCGACTGGGACGGCGCCTTCACCGCCACCTCGAAGTAGCCGTGCGCGCGCTGCTCGACGTCCACGCCGTCTTCTTCACCGTCCTCGGCTACCCGATGAGCTATCTCGAGTTCTTCGGCACCCTCTTCAACGTCTGGGCGGTCTGGCTCATGACGAAGAAGCGGCTCGCCACCTGGCCCGTGGGGCTCGTCGCCGTTGCGCTCTTCGCGTACCTGTTCTTCCAGATACGGATGTATTCGGATTTCCTCGAGCAGGGTTATTACTTCGCCACGAACTGCTGGGGCTGGTGGCTCTGGTCGCGTCGCCCGCCGTCGGGCGACGCGACGCCCATGAAGGTTTCGTTCAACTCTCCACGAACCAATGTCGTCTTGGGCGCAGTCATCGCCGCCGGCACGCTCCTCCTCGGCTGGGTCTGCTCGAACCTGCACGTCTGGCTGCCGGCGTGGTTCCCGGAGGCGGCGTCTTTCGCGTACCTCGACGCCTTCACGACCGCGATGAGCTTCGTCGCGCAGCTGCTCGGGGCCTACCAGAAGATGGAGAACTGGCTTCTGTGGATGCTCGTAAACGGGCTCAGCGCCTGGATGTATTGGCAGCGCGGAGTCGCGTTCGTCGCGCTCTTGTTCGTGGGTTTCTTCGCGCTGGCCGTGAAAGGCTGGCTCGCCTGGAAGAAAGAGCTCAACCCTTGACGCCGCCGGCGGTCAAGCCGCCGACCAGATGCTTCTGCAGCGCGAAGAATAGCCCCATCACCGGGACCGAGACGAGGATCGCACCCGCCGCAAATTTCCCCCACTCGACGCGGTACTCGCCCACCAGCCGCTGAAGCGCGACCGGAAGCGTGAAGAGCGAGGCGTCGTTGAGCAGGGTCGCCGCCAGGATGAACTCGTTCCAAGCGGTCATAAACGAGAACAGCGCGGTCACCGCGAGCGCGGGCTTGGCCAGAGGCAGCACGATCAGCACGAAGGCCTGCCACGGCGCGGCGCCGTCCATGACCGCCGCCTCCTCGAGGTCGCGCGGGATCGTGTCGAAGTAGCCCTTGAGCATCCAGACGCAGAACGGCAGGGACGTCGTCGAGTAGACGAGCGCGAGGCCGCCGAGGCTGTTGAGCAGGTGCAGACGCTGCAGGATCGCGTAGATCGGGATCAGCATGAGCGTCGCCGGGAACATCTGGCTGATCAGGAGCGTCTGCAGGCCCGCCTCCCGGCCCGGGAAGCGGAAGCGCGACAGCGCGTAGGCCGCGGTCACCGCGAGCGCGAGGCCGATGATGGTCGTCGCCGCCGACACCGTGAGGCTCGCGAGCAGGTTGCGCCCGAACAGCCAGCGCCCCGCGGAGTCGGAAGCGCCGAGCACGGCGGCGAAATGCCGGAACGTGACCTCTTGCGGAAAGGGGTTCGCCGAGAGGCTCAAGCTCTCGGACGGCGAGAGCGCGAGCTTGACCACCCAGAGCACGGGGTAGAGCGTCGCCGCGCAAACGAGCGCGAGCGCCATGTGCGTGAGCGCCGAGCGCAGCCAGGATCTCCGAGTCACCGGAGCGCCTCCTCGGCGCCTGCGGATGCGCGCTTGGTCAGCGCCGACCACGCGAGCAGCGTCGCGAAAATCAGGACCGAGTACGCCGCCGCGAAGCCGTACTGCTCGTTGCGCTGGAACGCCCAGCGGTACGCCTCCGAGACGAGGATGTCCGTCGCCCCGCCCGGCTCGCCGCCCGAGACGAGATAGATGATGTTGAACATGTTGAACGTCCACACGCTGCCGAGGATGACCGCCGGCAGGAGCGCGGGCTTGAGCAGCGGCAGCGTGATGCGCCGGAACTGCTGCCAGGAGGAGGCGCCGTCGACTTCCGCGGCCTCGTAGAGCTCGCCCGGGATCGACTGCAGGGCGCCGAGCGAGACGACCATCATGAACGGGAAGCCGAGCCACGTGTTCGTGGCGAGATTCGCCGCGAAGGCGGTCGAGAATCGCGTGAACCAAGAGACCGGCTCGAGCCCCAGCGCCTGCAGCAGGCCGTTGATCGCGCCGAACTGCCGGTGGAACATCCCCCGCCAGATAAGCGCGGTGATGTAGTTCGGGATCGCCCACGGGATGATGAGCAGCACGCGGTAGAAGCCCTTCATGCGCAGCAGCGGGTCCTTGAGCAGCAGCGCGAGCGAAAGACCGATGAGCACGTGCAGCGCGACGTTCGAGAACGCCCACAGCAGCGTCACCGCGAGCGTGAAGTAGAAGGAGAGCGGCTCCGCGAGCCGGTAGCCCCGGGAGGCGAGGATGTCGACGAAATTCGCGAGCCCGACGAAGGTATAGACGCCCCCCTCGTGATGGTAGAGCGAGATGCCCATGCCGAAGGCGAAGGGCAGGAGCACCAGCACCAGGATGCCCGCCGCCGCCGGCGCGACGTAGGCGTAGGCGCGGCCCGCCTCGGGATGGCGCCTCCAAAACGAGCCGGCCGGCTTCGGGCCGCCGAAAACCCGGTACAGCCCGAACGCGAGGCCGGCCAGCAGCAGCACGGCGTACGGCCAGGGCGAGGCGGCCGAAGGCTTCTCGCGATAGAGCGCGCGGTAGCGGCGGTCGGCGAGGGCGCCCGCCTTCTCCGGGCTCACGCCGCCTTGAAGCACGCCCCGGAGCGCGAGCTTCATGGGCTCCCAAACGCGAGCCATCTCGAGCGTGTTCGGCATCGGGGTCGCGGTCGCGGCCGCGGCCTTGAAGGCGCCGACGAGCGGGTCCTTCTTCACGCGGGCGTCGTCGTAGGCCGAGACGTTCGCGGGCACCTGACCGCCGAGCGTCGCGCGCAGGACGGCGGCTTCGCCGAGCGAAAGGACGCGCGCGAGTTTGGCCGCCTGCTCGGGCCTCTCCGACTTCGCCGAGACGAGCGCGGCCTCGACGCCCAAGAACGGCCGCATCGGGAGCCCGGACTCCGACACCTTCGGGAAGGGATGCACGGCATAGCGAACGGAAGGAGCGATCTCTCCGGCGAACCACGGACCGCTGATCACCATCGCGGCGCGGCCTTCGTTGAAGAGCGCCTTCACGAGCGCGCCCGAGGCCTCGGAGGGGATCCGGCGCTCCTGCTGGAGCCCGAGCACGAACGCGAGCGACTTCGCCATCGCCGCCGTATCGAAGACCGCTCGGCCGGCCGCGTCGAAGAGCTCGCCGCCGAAGCCGAACAAGAAAGGCGCGTGGAAGTAGAAGTCGCCCGACTCGTAGGCTAGGCCGAAGCGGTTCTCGGAGGCGGAGCTGAGCTTCGAGAGAAGCGCGCGCAGTTCCGCGGTGTCTTTCGGCGCCTTCGGCACGAGCGCCGTGTTCGCGTAGAGCGCGAGGCACTTGAGCGACATCGGGAAGCCATAGGTTTTCCCGTCCACCTCGAGAGCGGAAAGCGTGTTCGGGAAGTACTCCTCCCGCTTGAGCCGCTCGTCGACGGCCGCGACGATGCCCATCCGCGCGAACTGCCGCACGCGCTCGTGGTTGAAGATGAATACGTCGGGTCCGGCGCCGTGCGGGATCGCGGCCTGCAGCTTCGAGCCGAACGCGTCGTAGGGGAGTGCCAGCAGCTCGACCTTCAGCCCGCTTTCACGCTCGAAGAGCGCGACGGACTTCTCGAGCGAAGCCTCTTCCCCGCCGCGGTAGGCGTGCCAGAGCTTGAGCGGCTCCGCGTGGACGCCGAGCGCCAGGACGGCGAGAAGGAGGCCGGTCACCCGAGGTTCGCCGGATGACGCAGCGCCGTGCCGTCCGCCGTGAAAACGTGAACGGCGTCGCGCGCAGCTTCGACGGAGACCGTTTCGCCTACCGCGACTTCCACGCCCTTTCCGAACCGGGCGCACAGCTTGCCGGCCTCGGTCTCGAGGAACGCGTAGCCGTCGAAGCCCAGGCGCTCCACCGCCTCAACCTCGCCCTTGATGAAGCCGCTGGACGCGACCTCGAGCTCCTGCGGGCGGAAGCCGACCAGGACGTCGGGGCCGGCGCCGCCGGGAAGTCCGGAGGCGACCTCGACGGCGAAGCCTTTGCCCGCCAGCTTCTTGCCGTCGCGCCGCGCCGGCAGCAGGTTCATCGCGGGCGAGCCGAGGAACGTCGCCACGAAGCGGTTCGCGGGCCGGTGGTAGAGTTCGAGCGGCGGGCCGGCCTGCTGAAGCACGCCCCCGTTGAACACCGCGACGCGGGTGGCGAGCGTCATCGCCTCGACCTGGTCGTGCGTCACGTAGACCATGGTCGAGCCGAGCCGCCGGTGGAGGCGCGAAAGCTCGCCGCGCATCTGCACGCGCAGCGCGGTATCGAGGTTCGAGAGCGGCTCGTCGAAAAGAAAGACCTGCGGGCGCCGTACGATCGCCCGTCCCATGGCGACGCGCTGGCGCTGGCCGCCGGAGAGGGCCTTCGGACGGCGGTCGAGGAGCTGCGTGAGCTCGAGCAGCGCCGCGGCGTCCTTCACCCGGGCTTCGATCTCGGCCTCGGGAAGCTTGCGCAGGCGCAGGCCGAACGCGAGGTTCTCGCGCACCGTCATGTGCGGGTAGAGCGCGTACGACTGAAATACCATCGCGACGTCGCGATCGCGGGGCTGGACGTCGTTGACCACGCGCCCGCCGATCGAGACCGTCCCCTCGTCGACACGCTCGAGGCCGGCGATGAGCCGCAAGAGGGTGGTCTTGCCGCAGCCGGAGGGCCCGACCATGACGAGAAACTCGCCCTTACCGACCTCGAGGTCCACGCCCTTGATGACGGGGTTGCCCTCGAACGTCTTGCGGATGCCCTTGAGGGAGACTTCGGCCATGACAGCCGTCGTTATACTAATTCGAGGGCGGACCCGTCGGCGGAGCGGATGCGAGGCGGGAGTCGTGGACGAGCACCCGGACGCCGTGGGGCGGGACCTTCACGCGGATCTTGGAGTCCCCGTCCTGCGGGTCGTAGGTCGCGGCCGCGAACGTGCTGCCGCCCATGACGTCGACGAAGCGGGTACCCGCCGGACTGATGCCCGCGTCGACGAACATGTCGGCCTCGCGCTCCTCCCCGGCCGTGTTCATGACGACGAGCACCTCTTGGCCCTCGTAGATGCGGCTGAAGGCGTAGATGCCGGGGCCGAACTGGTCGGCCCAGCGCACGTACTGCTCGCCCCGGCGCAGGGCGGGGATGTCGTGGCGAAGCTTCAGAAGGCCGGTCAGGTACTTGTACGTCGGCGAGTCCTGGTCGAACTTATCTCCCGCGGAGCTGTCGGACTTGTACTGGCCGTCCGGGAACATGTCCTCGCGATTGCGGGGATCGTAGTGGCCCTGATGCGCCTGCCGCAGCGCCTGCTCCGTGCCGTAGTAGATGAGCGGGATGCCCGCCGAGAACGCGGCGTAGCTGAGGGCCACCCAAAGAGCCGACTGCGGCGAACCGTCGTCGAGGAAGCGGTAGGTGTCCTGCGTGTCCAGGAAGCGGAAGAGCTTTTTGACTCCGCTGCCGAGGACCGAGAGCGTCGTCTTGAGGCTCTCCTCGAGAAAGCGCATCGGGCCGCGGCCCTGCAGCGGCGCGACGTCGCGCAGGTAAGAGGGATAGTTGTAGGCGGCATTGATGCCGTCGGGCCCCATCGCGTGCGCGATCTCGTTCGCGTCGTGCGTGAGGATCTCTCCCGGCCTCAGGAAGTTCGTTTTGCCGAGGGAGGCGGCGTACTCCGAGATCTCCTTATGGAAGCGCGGCCAGAACTCGGGGGCGATGTGCTTGTAGGCGTCGAGGCGGAAGCCGTCGACGTCGGTCTCCTTGATCCACCACTTCGCCATCTTGATCAGCGCGTCCTGCGTCGCCGGATTGCTCGTCTCGAGCCGGCGCTGGTACGGCGGGAAATCGGCGTTCACCTTCTGGTCCGGGTCGTTCCAGTCGTTGAGCACGCCGCGGCGACTGAAGTGCTTCGGGTCCCGGAGATCGGAGGGGTTCAGCTCGAAGTTCCACTTGCCGATCTCCTTCTTCGGCTTGTCGAGCCCTTCCCAGTTCGAGTCGCCCTTGTACTCGAACACCGCGCCCGCGTGGTTGATCGCGAGATCGAAGATCAAGTAGAGGCCGCGCCGGTGCGCCTCGTCGACGAGTCGCTTGAAGTCCGCCATCGTGCCGAGATGCGGGTCGACGCCGAGGAAGTCGACCGGCGAGTAGCCGTGGTAGCCGTCCGGCGCGTTGACGAACACCGGATTGATGAGGATCGTGGTGAAGCCCGCGTTCTTGATGTAGTCGAGCTTGTCGACTAGGCCGGCGAGGTTGCCGCCGTGGCGCGCCCGCCCGTTTCGGGGATCGCCCACCGGGCGCGCGCCTTCGCCTTTGGCGAAGCGGTCGATCAGCGGGAAGTACACCGCCTGATCCGACCAATCTTCCGGCGAGGGCGTGTACGTCTTTCCCGGCGTGGGCGTCAGGTCGAGTTCGGCCAGGGACTTCGGAGAATCCTTCGGGTACTCGACCGGATAGTCGATCGGCTCGTCAAAGGAGACGGGCTGGACGCCGAGGCTCCGCGCGATCCCGTAGCCGGCCTGCGACGCGCGCCGGATCGCCTCGGAGGTATAGTCGCCCGCGGCCGGCGCGTCCGCTTTCGGAAGCTCGGCGTACGGCGCGACCGCGGCCGGCTGGCCCTCGGGCGGCTCGGCCGAGGGAGCGGCGGCGCCGGCGAGCGGAGAGACCGGAAGGCCGAGCGACAGCGCGCGCGCGACGCCGCCCGCGATGCGCGAAGCGGCCGAAGCGGCGCGAAGAGGCGCCTCGGGCCGCACCAGCGACGCGCCCTGGATCGTCGCGGCGCCGAGAGCGGGCCCGTTCGTCGCGGGACCGAAACCGGGAGTCGCGACCGGCCCGAGACCGCCCGTCGCGGGGGTCGCCACGCTGCCGACCGGCACCTCGACCTTCACGGTCTGCGCCCAAGAAAAAGCGCCCTGCTGTAGAACCAGCAGGGCGGCTAGGATCGAGGCCAAGCTTTGGCGGAGCATGGGTTCGGGCTTCCTAGTACTGATTCTAAGCCCGATCGCGGGCCGAACCCTGAGCCCGAAGGGCCCCCATTCGGGGAATTAGGACCTAGGACCGCCTAGGCCCAAATGCCCTGCGCAAGTTTGTACTATCGGCACCATGCTTATTTGGCCGCTTTTGCTTGCGGCGCAGGCGTCCGCCGCCCTCCACGTTCCCTCCCCGGACTGGCGCGACCAAGTCGTCTATTTCCTGATGACGGACCGCTTCGAGAACGGCGATCCGTCCAACGACTCTCAAGGAGCCGGCGAGTTCAAGGCGGGCGATCCGGACCGCTTCAACGGCGGCGACCTGGCCGGGATCAAGCGGCGCCTCGGCTACATCCAAGGGCTCGGCGCGACCGCGGTGTGGCTCACGCCCCCGGTCGCCAACGTCTGGTGGGACCCCGCGCTCAAGATGGCCGGCTACCACGGCTACTGGGCCGAGAATTTCCGCGAGGTCGACAAGCATCTCGGCACGCTCGCCGACTACCGCGCGCTGTCGGAGGCGCTGCACTCCCGAAAGATGTTCCTGATCCAAGACATCGTCGCCAACCACACCGGCGACTTCCTCCTCCTCAAGGACGGCAAGCTCGTGCCGAAGGCGGGCGTCGTGCCGCCCGCGCCGACGCAGCCGCCGTTCGATCGCGCGGAGAGCTATCATGCGACGGGAGACATCGTCGACTTCAACGACCCGGCGCAGCGCCTCAGCGGGCAGCTGAGCGGGCTCGACGATCTCGACACCGGCTCGCCCGCCGTCCGGGAAGCCCTGCGCGCCTCCTACGACCACTGGATCGCCTCCGCCGGCGTCGACGCGTTCCGCATCGACACCGCGCACTACGTCGAGCACGAGTTCTGGAAGGACTTCGTGCACTCGCACTCGACGGCGGCCTACGGCACTCGCGTGTTCGCGAAGACCACCGGCCGCGGCGACTTCCTGAATTTCGGCGAGGTCTGGGTGCACGCGTCGCCGTTCTCGGAAGAGGCGGACAAGACCGCCGCCGCGTATCTTGAGGAGCTCGGCGCCGTGCTGAACTTCCCGCTCGCCGAGGACCTCCGCGCGACGTTCGCCAAAGGCGCGCCGCCGGCCCGGCTCGCGTACCGGCTGGGCAGTCTCGTCCGGAACTTCCAAGGCGGCCGCGGCTCGGTCAACTTCATCGACAACCACGACATGACGCGATTCCTCGCCGAGGGCTCGCGCGAAGGCCTAGAGCAGGCGCTCGCGGCGCTCCTCACCTTGCCCGGCCTTCCGGTGATCTACGCGGGCACCGAACAAGGCTTGATCGAGACGCGCGGCGCGATGTTCGGCCGCTTCGACGATAAGGCTCCGCTCTACAAGCTCATCCGCGGCCTCGTCGGGCTCCGGCGCGCTCACCCGGTGCTCAGCCGCGGTCGCTTGAAGGCGCTCGACGCGTCGTCCGGCGGCCCCGGCCTGCTCGCCTATCGGCTGGAGTTCAAGAAAGAGTACGCGCTGGTCTTGTTCAACACGTCGGAGGAGGAGCTCCTCGCGGCGAACCTCGCCGTCGAGCGGCCCGCCGGCGAGATGTACGAGCTCATGTGGTCCCGCGCGAACGGGCCGAAGTCCGTCGCGGTCGCCTCGAACGGGACGGTCTCGCTCACGCTCCCCGGCAAGGCCGCGCTGGTCCTGCTCGACGGACGCAAGCGCGCTCCGGCGGCCGCTCCGAAAGCCTCGGCGTCGATCGACGCCTTCGACGCCCGGCCGATGATCGGGCCGTTCCAGTTCTACGGGAGCGCGCGCGGCACAAAGCGCGTCCGGCTCGTCGTCGACGGGATGCTCTCGAACGCGGTCGAGGCGGAAGTGAGGTTGGACGGCCGCTGGGGAGCGACGGTCGACGCGACGAAGTACTCGGACGGGGAGCACTCCTTGGTCGCGCTGACCGACGACGGCGGCGTCTCCGAGAGCCGGCCTTTCACCGTGAGCGTGCCGTGGGAGACCGTGGCCTCGATAGAGGACCCCGCCGGCGACGACCGCGGGCCGACCGGCAAGTACCGCTACCCGACCGCGCCCGGCTTCCAAGGGCGCGGCGATATCCGAGGGCTGACTCTCGCCCGGCGGGGCCGGGACGCGAGGCTTACGATCACGATGGCCGGAGAGCTCTCGACCGACTGGAACCCGCCTTTTGGCTTCGACCACGTCTGCTTCCGCGTCGTCGTCGAGCGCGGCGGCTCCAAGACCGAGGCGTTCTTGGGCGGCTGGAAGACGTCGAACGCGTCCGCGGTCAGCGCCGACAAGAAGGCGGGCACCGTGGAAGCCGTGTTCGAAGGGGCCGGCTCCGAGGGCGCCCGCTTCTACGTCTCGACGTGGGATTACGACGGCGTGGAGGGCAAGCTTCGGGCGCTAGCTATGGAGCCCTCGGCTTACGTCTTCGGCGGCGGGCCGCCGGACGGACCGCTCGTGCTCGACGACGCCGCCCTGAGCTTCCCCCACAAGTAGCGCGCTCCCTTATAAAGGAGGAGGAGCAGCATCACCGGCGGCTGCGCCTTCAGCGCGGCCTTCGCCTGCGCCCACGCCGACACCGTCTCGGTCGCCGCCGTCGCGGGATACTTCGTCGCGAACTCGGACGCGGCCGCGGTGCCGCCGTCGGCCACGTAGAGCACCGGCCGCGGCTTGGCGGCCAGGCTCAAGGTGAAAAGCACGAGATCGAGCGCCTGCAGGGTCCAAAAAAGCGGCCAAAAAAGCCACAGTACGCCCGCGCCGAAGAGCGGACCGGAGACGAGGAAGAGAAGGTTTCGTCCCTGCTGGATCGCCGAGCGCTGGAAGCGGTTGAGCCTTCCCTTGTCATAGAGCGTGTTTAGGCCGTTGTAGCCGAGCACCCCGCAGAACGTGCCCACGATCGACATCAGGCCGATCGCCTTCCAGTACTCGAGCGTCCACGCCGCCACCGTCGTCGCCGGATGCGCGGCCCACGCGAACGTGCGGTAGACCGCGCCGCTCGCCTGAAAGTACGTCCAGTTGAAGACCGTCTGATACGTCGGCCCTCGGAATTTGTTGAGGTTGTCCTGGAAGTTCGTCCACGTGTTGAGCCAGAAGCCGTGGAACGCGTTCTGCGCGAGCAGCATCGCGAGGCTCGCGCCGAGCAGCCACGGGTGCTGCCAGGTGATCGTCGCCGCGAACGTGGTCGCGGTCATCGCGAAGGAGACGCCCTCGGTGCCGAGGCCGCCGAGCACCTCCCAGAACTGGGGCTTCGTGTACGCCGCCTTCATCGAGCGCCAGAGGAACGCCGCTTCCCGGAACGGCCAAGTCAGCAGGCTGCCGGACTTCCTCTCGACGGACGCCGAAGGCTTGGATTCGGTCGGCGCGGCGGGACGCTCCCGGTCGATCGCGAGCTTCTCCACCTGCAGAGGCGCCTGCACCCCCCGCGCGCGCAGCGCGGCCTCGGCGCGGGACACGTCGGCCGGCTGCAGGGCGCCCGCCGGGGCCTTCACGTCCAAGACGACGCGGACCTTGCCGTGCGCGTTGAGGTCGGAGGCGAGCGCCGCGTCGGCCTTCAGCAGCGCGCCGATCTCTCCGACGGTCGTGCGCACGGCGGGGCGGCCTTCCCGGACGATGAAGACGCTCAGTTCCTCGACGTTCCCGACGCCCGGCGCTTCCGGCTCCGCGGCCGGCTTCGCTTGGTCGAAGAACGCCCGGGAAGTCGAAATCGAGGGAGCCAAAACCAGCTTGGCCAATGGGGTGCGGGCCTCGCCGCGGAATAAGTCGAATTTGGGGACTGTCCCCAGGGTTGACTTATTCGGCGCGTCGGCGCTCGCTAGGCTTTGAGCGCGCAAGCCTCCGGAGATCGGAGCCGTCTTGAGAGCCGCTCTCTGCGCGATCACCGGAGTGATCGCCAGCATCTTGAGGGTCGCCGCCTGGGTCAGCGCTGTCGTGGGTGCGAGGCTGGGGCAGCCGAGCGTCGCCGGCATCGCATTTACGCCCGTCACGCCCACGACCCCGGGCGTACCGACGGGCGCGACCAGCACTTCGCGCACCTGGGCCAGGGCGTCGGAGGCGGAAACGAGCGTCTGTACCGCGGCCAAGAACGCCGCAAGCAGGCGAACCGACGCCTTCCCTCTCGAGGGATTCACGCATTTAGAGTATGCGCTCTTAAGGAAAAGGCCACCTGGGCCTTAGAGGTCAGTTCTTGAGGGCCAAAAGGCCCCTCAGGGCCAGGCCGGCGGCGAGCACTCCGATCGCCCACCACACCTGGTCGAGGCCGCCCTGGGCTCCGAGCCAGAGGGTGGCCAGGACGCCCGCTCCGGGAATGAGCCAGCCGCCCGGCACGGTGAAGGGCGCCGCCCCCTGCCGCCGGAGGAGCGGGACCGCCGCGCACGTCGCGGCGTACTGTCCGCAGACCACGACGTTGCCGAAGTCGACGAGCTTGTCGAAGTCGAGGAACATCGCGAGCGCCAGCACGAGGCCGGTCGTCAACAGGATCGAGCGCGCCGGCGTGCCGAATCGGGGATGCGTCTCGGCGAGGGACGCCGGCAGGTGGCCGTCCTCGGCCAGCGCCACGAGGTAGCGCGGCGAAACCAGCGCGGTCGTGGCGTTGTAGCCGGTCGTCGAGACGACCGCGCCGACCACCATGAGGACGGCGCCCGCGGGCCCGAGCACCGCCATCGCGGCTTCGGCGAGCGGCCGGTCCGATTCGGCGAGGCCGGGAAACACGCCCACCGCGACGAACTGGACCGCCATGTACACGACGGAAGCCAGGCTCAGCGAGGCGAGCAGAGCGATCGGCGTGTGCCGCTTCGCGTCCTTCGCCTCGCCGGACGGAACCGGCACGCCTTCGAAGCCCTGGAAGGCGAAGTAGCAGAGGAAGCACGCCGCGCCCATCGGCTTGATGCCGTGCGGAGCGAACGTCGCGAAGTTGGCGCCGCTCACCTTCGGGAGGCCCACCGCGACGAAGACCAGCAGCGGGATCAGCTTCGCCGCGGTGAAGAAGTCCGCCGTCCACGCGCCGAGCTTCACGCCGCGATAATTCAGCGCGCCCATGGCCGTGATCACGACGAAGGCGACGCATTTCACGCCCACGGGCCCGCTCAGCGCGGGGTCGAAGAAGCCGAGATAGACCGCGATGCCGTCGGCGACCGCCGCCCAGCCGAAGACCTGCGTGACCCACGAGAGCCAGCCGACCGCGAACCCCGCGCGCTCGCCGAACGCCTCGCG
>JACRDR010000470.1 GCA_016212845.1 Elusimicrobiota bacterium | reverse complement strand
TCGCCGTTTCGTTCGTCGCCCGCGACGCGCGCGAGCTGCTCGAGCTCGCCCAGACGGCCGAGCGCTCGCTGACCGAGGACCCCGGCTCGCCGATCCAGGGACTCGACCGCATCTTTTACTCGCCCCTTCCCGTCGGCAAGACCGGACGCGTCGCGTTCGTCTTCCCCGGCTCGGGCAACCAGTACCTCGGCATGGGCCTCGACGTCGGGGCGCAGTGGCCGGACGCGCTCCGCGTCCAAGACGAGGAAAACGGCCGCCTCCGCGATCAGATGGTCCCCGAGCTCCTCTCGCCGTGGCGGCTCGGCTGGTCGGGCAACTGGGAAGAGCCGGCTCTCGAACGCCTGACCGAGGACCACAAGGCGATGATCTTCGGCCAGGTGACGCACGGCGTCGTCCTGAGCGACCTCGTCCGGTCCTTCGGCATCGAACCCGACGCCGTCATCGGCTACAGCCTCGGCGAGACCGCGGGCCTCTTCGCGATGCGCGTCTGGAAGAGCCGCGACGAGATGCTTCGCCGCATGAACGCCTCCACCCTTTTCACGAGCGACCTCGCCGGCCCCTGCAACGCGGCGCGCCGCAGCTGGGGCCTCGCCGCGCACGAGGCGGTCGACTGGGCGCTCGGCGTCGTGGACCGGCCCGAGATGCTGGTGCGCGCCGCCGTCGACAAGATGGAGAAGGTCTTCGTCCTCATCGTGAACACGCCGAAAGAGTGCGTCGTCGGCGGCGCCCGCCACGCGGTCCGCAAGATGGTCCAGGAGCTCGGCGGCACGTTTCTCCCCCTCCAAGGCGTCACGACGGTGCACTGCAGCGTCGCCAAGGAGGTCGAGACCGCCTACCGCGACCTTCACCTCCTCGAGACCGGCGACCCGGGCTCGCGGCAGTTCTACAGCGGCGCGTGGGGCCGCCCGTACCCGGTCACGCGCGAGAGCGCGGCCGACTCCGTGGTCGCGCAGGCGGTCGGCGGCATCGATTTCCCCGCGG
Organism: Elusimicrobiota bacterium; assembly: GCA_016212845.1. Taxonomy (GTDB): domain Bacteria; phylum Elusimicrobiota; class Elusimicrobia; order UBA1565; family JACRDR01; genus JACRDR01. The sequence goes on along the minus strand of JACRDR010000470.1, from coordinate 4,056 downwards.
TGGTCAACCGCGCCTACGACGACGGCGTTCGCGTCTTCGTCGAGCTCGGGCCCCGCAACAGCTGCACGCGGATGGTCTCGAAGATCCTGGGCGACAAGCCGCACGCGGCGAGATCGGCCTGCGTACGGGATCAAGAAGACGTCTCGACCGTGCTGCGCCTGCTCGGCCACCTTTGCGCCGAGCGCGTGCCCGTCGACTTGGCCAAGCTCTACGGCGAGGAGTCGCTCGCGGTCGGCCACCGCCCGCCCGAGCCCCCGTCGGGCCACGCGGTCCACGTCTCGCTCGGCCGGGAAATCCGGCCGCTGCCGCGCCAAGCCGCCGCTCCGGTTCCGCTGCCCCGGCCGCGGCCGGTGCCGCCGCCGGTCCGCCTCCAGCCGAGCCCGGCGCCGGCGCGGACGCGGACGGAGACGCCCGTGCTCGGCGCGCTCTTGCGCGCGCAGGAGGCGACCGCCGCCGCGCACGCGCAGTTCCTCAAGCTTTCGCAGGTCTCCGCCCAAGCGCAGCTGCGGGCGCTGTCGCTCCAAACGCAGCTGACCGGCTCGGCTCCGCTCCCCGCGGCGGCGCCCAAGCAGGACGTCTTCATGACCCGCGAGCAGTGCCTGGAATTCGCGGTCGGCCAAATCGGCAAGGTCCTCGGAGAGGCGTTCGCGCACGTCGACGCCCATCCCACGCGGGTGCGCCTGCCCGACGAGCCTCTCATGCTGGTTGACCGCATCGTGAGCGTCGATGGCGTTCCGAACTCCATGACCTCCGGCCGCGTCGTCACCGAGCACGACGTGAAGGAAGGCGCCTGGTATTTGGACGGCGGCCGCATCCCGACCTGCATCGCGGTCGAGGCCGGACAGGCCGACCTGTTTCTCTCCGGCTATCTCGGCATCGACTCGCAGACGAAGGGCAAGGCGATGTACCGCCTGCTCGACGCGGTCGTCACTTTCCACGAAGGCCTGCCCCGCCCGGGCGAAACGATCCATTACGACATCCGCATCGAACGCTTCGCGCGCCAAGGCGACACCTGGCTCTTCTTCTTCAACTATGACGGCACGGTGAACGGGCGGCCCTTGATCACGATGCGCAAGGGCTGCGCCGGCTTCTTCACCGGCGAGCAGCTCGCGGAGGGCAAGGGCATCGTCTTCACCGAACTCGACAAGCGCCCGGTCGCCGGGAAGCGGCCGGCGGATTGGCGCGAGCTGGTCCCGATGGCGGTCGAGTCCTACGAAGACGCGCGGGTTTCGGCCCTGCGCGAGGGACGCCTCGCCGACGCCTTCGGCCCGGCCTTCGCCGGGCTGCCGCTTCGCGCTCCTCTCAGCCTGCCGGGCGGACGCATGCGCCTCGTCGACCGCGTCGAGCGGCTCGAGCCGAACGGCGGGCGCTACGGACTCGGACTGATCCGTGCCGAGGCCGACATCCATCCGGACGACTGGTTTCTGACCTGCCATTTCTCCGACGACCAGGTGATGCCCGGCACGCTCATGTACGAGTGCTGCATGCATACCCTGCGCATCTTCCTGACCCGGATGGGCTGGACCGGCGAAGCCGAACGGTGCGGCTTCGAGCCGAAGCCCGGAGTCATGAGCCAACTCAAGTGCCGCGGCCAGGTCCTCGCGTCGACGAAAAAGGTCGTCTACGAGATCTCCCTCAAGGAAATCGGCTACGATCCCGAGCCGTACGTGATCGCCGACGCCCTCATGTACGCGGACGGGCATCCGATCGTCCTCATCACCGACATGTCGGCGCGCCTGCGCGGGATGGACCGCGCCTCGATCGAGGCCCTTTGGGCGCCCCGCCCGAACGCGGTCTTGAAGAAGGCGCTCTTCGACAACGCCAGCATCGTCGCGTTCGCGGTCGGCAAGCCGTCGGAGGCGTTCGGCGAGCCCTACAAGATCTTCGACTCCGAGCGGGTGATCGCCCGCCTCCCCGGCGATCCGTACAAGTTCCTCGACCGCATCGTCGACATCAAGGACGCCCAGCCCTTCGTGCTGAAGGCCGGCGCCGTAATCGAGGCGGAGTACGACGTCCCGCCGGACGCGTGGTACTTCCGGGCGAACCGGCAGAGCAGCATGCCCTTCGCGGTCCTCCTCGAAGCGGCGCTGCAGCCCTGCGGCTGGCTCGCCGCCTATCTCGGCTCGGCGCTGACGAGCTCGGGCGACCTCTCCTTCCGGAACCTCGGCGGGAAGGCGGTCCTGCACGAGGAGCTCTTCCCCGACGCGGGCACGCTTACGACGCGCGTGAAGCTGACGCGGGTCTCGCAGTCCGCCGGCATGATCATCCAGAACTACGACATGGAGATCCGCCGCGCCGGACGGCTCGTCTACCAGGGCGACACCTACTTCGGCTTCTTCTCGAAGGAGGCGCTCGCGGACCAAAAGGGCATCCTCGGCACGACGCCGTACCAGCCCGGGGCCCAGGAGCGAGCGCGCGGCGCCGCGATCCACGTGCCCGAGTGCGGACCGGCGGACCCCAGCGACCCGTTCCTCCCGCCCACCGAGCCCTGCGCCATGCCCGGCAAAGCGTTCCGGATGTTCGACTCGATCCCCCTCTACGTCCCGGACGGCGGGCCCGCGGGCCTCGGCTTCGTCCGCGGCACGAAGAAGGTCGACCCGGCCGAGTGGTTTTTTAAGGCGCATTTCTTCCAGGACCCGGTGTGGCCCGGCTCCCTCGGGCTCGAGGCGTTCCAGCAGCTCCTCAAGGCAGTCGCGCGCGAGCGCTGGGGTTCGGAAGCCTCCTCCGGCGCCCGTTTCGACCCGATCAGCCTGGGCCGCCGCCACGAGTGGGTCTACCGCGGCCAGGTGAGCCCGCGCAACAAGGTCGTGACCGTCGACGCGTGGATCACGGAGGCCGACGACCGCTCGCGGCGCCTGACCGCCGACGGCTTCCTATCGGTCGACGGCTTGCTGATCTATCAGATGAAGGGCTTCACACTTAGCGTCTCGTGCCCTAAATGAGATACTCCAAGGTCCGCCTCGACGCGATTGGCTACGAGCTCGCGCCCAACGTCGTCACTTCCGCCGAGCTCGAGAGCCGCCTCGGCCCGGTCTACGCGAAGCTCGGCCTGCAAGTCGGGCAGCTCGAGCAGTTCACGGGCATCCGCGAGCGCCGCTGGTGGGACCCGGGCTTCCGTCTTTCGGAAGGCGCCGCGCGCGCCGCGCGCCGGGCGCTCGAGGGCTCCCGCGTGCGGCCCCAAGACCTCGGCCTCCTCGTCTACGGAGGCGTGTGCCGCGAGAGCTACGAGCCGGCCACCGCCTGCGCGGTCGCCGAGGCCCTCGGCGTCGGCGGCGGCGCGGCGATCCACGACGTCTCCAACGCGTGCCTCGGCGCGCTCAACGGCGTCATCGACGCCGCGAACCGCATCGAGCTGGGCCAGATCCGCGCGGCGCTCGTGGTCTCCTGCGAGTCGGCCCGCGAGATCAACGAAGCCACGATCGACCGCATGCTCGGCGACGGAGGCATCGACGGCTTCAAGGATTCCCTGGCCACGCTCACGGGCGGTTCCGGCGCGGTGGCGCTCCTTTTGACGGACGGCTCCTTCGGCGGCCCGGACCGCCGGCTCCTCGGCGGCGTGCACCAAGCCGCGCCGGAACATCACCGCATCTGCCGCTGGGGCCTGGAGCCCGAGCCCGTCCTCGCGGGCCGCGCCGGCGGCTTGAGAGGCGTCCGCGAAGTGATGCGCACCGACGCCGTCGCGGTGCTGAAATACGGAGTGGCCCTCGGCAAGCGGAGCTGGGACGCCTTGCTCGCCGAGCTCGGCTGGACCGGCGAGCGCGTCGACCGCTGCATCTGCCACCAGGTCGGGAGCGGCCATCAGCGCGAGATCCTGCGCGCCTTCGGCCTCCCGCCGGAAAAGGATTTCACGACCTACGAGACCCTGGGCAACATGGGGACCGTCTCCCTGCCCCTCACCGCCGCGGTGGCGAGCGAGCGCGAGTTCCTGCGGCCGGGCGACCGCGTCGCGTTCCTCGGCATCGGCAGCGGCCTCAACACGATCATGCTGGGCTGGCAATGGTAAGCCGGGAGCTCTATCCCTTCGAGTCGCGCTGGCTGGAGACCCCGGCCGGCCGC
>JACRDR010000469.1 GCA_016212845.1 Elusimicrobiota bacterium | reverse complement strand
GGCGCCGGGGGCCTGCGCCCCCGCGCCCGACGCGCTGAGCCCTCCGCCGGCCGGTCCCGCGGCCGAGGCCTCGGCGGTCGTGCGATTGCCGCCGGTCGCGCCGCCGGATGAGCCGGCGCCTCCCTTCAGGTCGCCCGCCAAGGCGGCGTAGCGGCCGCCGGAGCCGGTCCGTCCCGCCGCGACCGCGCCGACGCCGCGTAAGGTCGAGCCGGCGACTCCGCGAGCCGCCGGCGGAGCCTTGCCGGTGATGCGCGCCGCGTCGTTGAGCAGGAAGTCCTTCACCTTCGGCTGGTTCGCGGCCGCCATGAGCAGCGCGCCCGAGCCGGGCATGCCCGCGAACTTCGTCGTCAGTTCCTTGAAGCCCTCGGTCGCGCGAAGGCGCGCCATGAACGCGGCGGCCTTCGGCTTGTTGCCTTCGGCGGTCTGCTTCTTGAAATCGTCGTAGACTTCCTTCAGCTTCGGCTGGGCCTTGAATTCCGCCGCGAATTTGTCGGCCACCGCCTGGGTCTTAGGCGAGCGCGCGCCGTCCTTAAAGGAGCCGAGCAGCTCGGTGAAAGAGAGTTCGCCGTCCTCGGACGACGCGGTTTCGAACAGCCGGTCCTTCGGGACGTCCTCCTCGTCGGCCGCCTGCTCTCCCTGAGGCTGGACGGGAGCGGAGAGGTTCAAGGCCCCGGTCGGAGGGTTCGAGCCGCCGCGGGAGGACCACTGAAGCCCGATCGCGACGACGACCACCGCCAAAGCGGCGACTCCGGCGACCATCACGCGCTGGGCGTTTTTGGGGTCCATAATCTCAGTATTGCCCCGGCCCCCCCGTCCGTCAAGGCGAAGTTCGCTATAATGGAAAGCGCCGATGCAGCCCAATCCCCGCCTCAAGACGCTCGACGGCCTGGTGCAGGAGGCCTCCCGCCGGCTGAAAAAGCTCGTCGAGGAGAACCGCGGCCTCAAGTCCGAAGTCGACGAGCTCAAGGCCGAGAACGAGCGCCTCAACCGGGACCTCAAGCGATTCCAGTCCCTCAACACCCGGCACGACCGCGTGAAGGCCCGCATCGAAAAGCTCATCCATAAACTCGAGAAAGCGGAAGGAGTCGCCTGATGTTGAACGAGAAAGTCGACATCGAGATCCGGCGCTACAAGCTCACCGTCGAAATGGAAGGGCTCACGCCCATCGAGATCAACGCGCTCGCCGGCCTGGTCGGCGACAAGATGAAGGAGATCGAAAAGGACTCCAACATCGTCGATACCTACAAGCTAGCCCTGCTGACCGCGCTCGAGTTCGCCGGAGAGGTCGTCCGCCTCAAGGAGCAGATCGACAACCAAAAGCGCCTCGAGGACCGGAAGATGGACGAGATGATCGTCGCGCTTCAAAACGGCGTAGAGCCCCGGAGCTGATGGCCGAGGAGCTGTTCGCCCCCCACGCGGTCCCCGAAGACCATCGGCCGCTCGCGGCGCGGATGGCGCCGCAGCGTCTCGAGGACTTCTCCGGCCAAGAGCACCTGCTCGGCCCCGGAAAGCTCCTCCACCGGCAGATCAGCTCGGAGACGTTCACCTCGGCGCTCTTTTTCGGCCCGCCGGGCTGCGGCAAGACCGCGCTCGCGCGCTTCATCGCCGCCAAGTCGCGCGCGCGAGTCGAGGAGCTCAACGCGGTCGCCGCCGGCGTCGCCGACCTCAAGAAGGCGCTCGAGGGCGCGAAGTACTACCTCGAACAGACCGGCCGCCGCACGCTGCTCCTGGTCGACGAGATTCACCACTTCAACCGCAACCAGCAGGACGTATTGCTCCCCTCCATCGAGCGCGGCGACGTGCTGCTCATCGGCATGACGACGGAAAACCCGTCTTTCTACGTGAACGCGGCGCTGCTGTCGCGCTTCACGTCCTTCGAATTCCAGCCGCTCGAGGAGACGCACCTCCGCCGGATCGTCGAGAAGACGATCGCGGATAAGGAACGCGGACTCGGCAATCTGCAGCTTCAGATCGACGAGGACGCGCGCGGCCACTTCGTGCGGATGGCGGGCGGCGACGCCCGCAAGCTCCTGAACGCGCTCGAGCTCGCCGCGCTCACCACGCCGATCGAGATGGACGGCAAGCGCCACGTGACGCTCAAGGTCGCCGAGGAGTCGATCCAGAAGCGCTCGATCCGCTACGACCGGAAGGCCGACGACCACTACGACCACATCTCCGCCTTCATCAAGTCGATGCGCGGCTCCGATCCCGACGCCGCGGTCTACTGGATGGCGAAGATGCTCGCCGCCGGCGAGGATCCGCGCTTCATCGCGCGGCGCATCCTGATCTGCGCCTCCGAGGACGTCGGCAACGCCGACTTCCGCGCGCTCGTGATCGCCAACGCCGCCTTCCAGGCGGTCGAGGTCCTCGGCATGCCCGAAGCCCGCATCCCCTTGTCGCAGGCGGCGGTCTACGTCGCCTGCGCCCCGAAGTCGAACGCCGCCTATCTGGCGGTCGACGCCGCGCTGCAGGAAGCGACGCAGGGCAAAGCCCGCGAGGTGCCGCTGCACCTGCGCGACGCGAGCGGCGACCGCAAGACGCGGGGCCACGGCGAGGGCTACAAGTATCCCCACGATTTCCCCGGCCACTGGGTCGCTCAGGAGTACATGCCCGACCCGAAGCGCTTCTACGAGCCGACGAACGAAGGCGACGAAAAGCGCCTCGCCGAGCGGCTCAAGGAGCTTCGGAAGAAGTGACCGTGCTCGAGGAGAAGCGCGCCCTCTCCGTCAGCCAGCTGACGGCCAAGATCCATTCCGACCTCGAGGAGAGCTTTCCCGACGTTTGGGTCGAGGGCGAGGTCTCCGATCCGCGCACCTTCCCGTCCGGGCACACCTACTTCACGCTCAAAGACGCGCAGTCGCAGCTTTCGGCGGTCCTGTTCAAGGGCGACGGCGGCGGGCTCAAGTTCAAGCTCGAGCACGGCCTGACGATCCTCGCCCGCGGGCGCGTGTCGATGTACCGGCCGCGCGGCCAGCTTCAGTTCATCGCCTCCTTTATCCAGCCGAAGTCGGCCGGCGCGCTCGAGCTCGCGTTTCAGCAGCTCAAGGCGAAGCTCGAGAAGGAAGGGCTCTTCGATCCGGAGCGCAAGAAGCCGATCCCGGCCTTCCCGGAGCGCATCGGCATCGTCACCTCGCTGCAGGGCGCGGCGATCCGCGACATGCTGAGCGTGCTCAACCGCCGGTTCGAAGGCTTGCACATCCGGATCTACCCGGTGCCGGTGCAGGGCGAGGGCGCTTCCGCGAAGATCGCGGAGGCGATCGAAGACTTCAACCGGCTCCTGCCGGAGACCGACGTCCTGCTCGTCGGCCGCGGCGGAGGCTCGCTCGAGGATCTCTGGGCCTTCAACGAGGAAGTCCTCGCGCGCGCGATCGCGGCCTCCGCCATCCCGGTGATCTCGTGCGTGGGACACGAGACCGATTTCACGATCGCCGACTTCGTCGCCGACCTGCGCGCGCCGACGCCGTCGGCCGCCGCCGAGCTCGTCGTGCCCGACAAGGCCGAGGTCTTGGGGACGCTTCGAGGCTTCGCCGAGCGCCTGCCCCAGGCGCTGCTCGCGAGAGTACGCCACGCCGGTGAGACTCTCCGCCACTTGATCCAAAGCCCGACGCTTCGCGACCCGCGCCGCCTCACCGAGGACCGCGCCCGCCGCATCGACGAGCTGCAGGCCCGCTTGCTGGCCGGCCCGATGCGCGTGGTGGAAGACCGCCGGAAGACGACGGCCGAGCTCGACCGGCGACTCGAGCCCGCGATCCGCGCGCTGGCCGCGCACACGGAAAAGGACGTCCGGCTGCAGATGGAGAAGCTCCACGCGTTGAGCCCGCTCGCATGCCTCTCCAGGGGCTACTCGATCCCGTTCACCGAGGACGACCGCGTCCTGCGCTCCGCCAAGGCCGCCAAGCCGGGCCAGAAGCTCCGCCTGAAGCTGCACGACGGCGAGATTTTCACCGAGGTAAAGGAGAAGCCATGACCACCGCGAAGAAGGAAACGTTCGAAGCCTCGCTGCAGCGCCTCGAGGACATCGTCCGCGATCTCGAGAGCGGCGAGAAAGGGCTCGAGGACTCCCTCAAGCTCTTCGAGGACGGCGTGAGCCTGTCCCGAGGCCTCACCGCCAAGCTCGAGGACGTGAAGAAGCGCGTCGAGGTCCTGACCAAGGAAGGGAAGGACAAGCTGAAGGCGAAGCCGCTCGAGGAAGAGACCGAGTAGCTACTTCATCGGACGGTCGTCGAGCTCGGCGGGGATCGGCCTAGAAACGGGCGTCCAGCGGTACTCGAAGAGCGGCGAGCGCGTGTCGCCGATGCTGTCGTAAATTTTCCGGCTGAACTCCACGCGCACGAACTTGCGGAGCATCGGGGCTCGCGCGACGTCGGCGCGATGCACCGAGTAGGAATCCCAGAAGTAGATCCCGTAGTCCTCCGCCGAGACCGCGTTCTCCTCCAGCGCCTGCCGCTCCAGTTCCGCGTGCACGTGCTGTCTCGCGGGATCCAGACCCCTCAGATCGAAGGACTGATCGTAGAAGACGGTGCCGAGCGCGTCGCTCGCCGAGTAGGTGTGCTCCGGCACGAGCTTCACCGGGTAGCGGGCGCCCTGGACGCCGTCGATGTGGATGCCCGGCTTGCGGTGCGTCTCTCCCGGCTTCACCCAGCCCTGATCGACCGTGAGGTACGCGTAGAACGAAGCCAGCTCGGGGTTGATCGCCGCCTCGTGGTCGACCATCTTTTGGATGAACTCGCGCAGATGCGCCAGCTCCTCGGGGACCCGGAAATCCGTGCCGGGCATCTTGATCGGCATATTGAGGACCGAGACGGACTTCCGCGAGAACGCGTCGCGGTCGTCGACGGTCCCGATGCGCTCCGGCGAATGGGAACGCATCAGGTGCTTTAAGTCCCACGGCAGCAGCATGGTCTTGTAGATGGGCGAATTCGTCGACGCCGGCGCCCGCGGCTTCGGCGTCATTTGGAAGCCGCGGCCGGAGAGCGAGACCTTCCGCATGTCCTCCCGCAGCGAGCGGTCGCGCTCG
>JACRDR010000471.1 GCA_016212845.1 Elusimicrobiota bacterium | reverse complement strand
GGATAAGACGAGCCCGGTCGTCGCCGTCTCGATCACCTACAAGGTCGGCTCCCAGCACGAGGCGCCGGGGCTCGGCGGCTTCGCCCACCTCTTCGAGCATCTCATGGCGCAGGGCACCCGCAACCTCCGGCCGCGCCAGATATCCCAGCTCATCGAAGGCAACGGCGGCGTGCGCAACGCCTACACGATGAAGACCAACACCACCTATCACAGCGTGGTGCCGACCGCCGCGCTGGAGCTCGTCCTTTGGGCCGAGGCGGACCGGATGCACACGCTGCAGGTCGACGAACGTGCGCTGGCGCTGGAAAAGCAGGTCGTGCTCGAGGAGATGCGGCGGAGCTATTTCAACCAGCCGTACCGGCGGGCGCAGACCGAAGGCATGGGCGACGCGATGTTCGACCTTTGGGAAAACCGGCATGCCACGATCGGCGATGCCGACGACATCCGCAGGGCGAAGCTCGAGGACGTGCGGGCGTTTTACCAGGCCCACTACGCGCCGAACAACGCGGTCGTGGCGCTCGCGGGCGACATCGGCGAAGTCGAGGCGCGGCGGCTGGCGAAGAAGTACTTCGCGCCGGTGCCGTCGAGGCCAATCGCCTCGCAGCCGGACTTGACGGAAGCGCCGCTGTCGCGGGACCGCCGCGTCGATTTCGGGGACCCGCTCGCGAAGCTCCCTAGGCTGATGGTCGGCTGGCGAGCGCCGGCGCGGGGCACGAGGGATTTCTGGGCGCTAACCTTGCTCGCGGAGACGCTGGCCGGCGGCGAGGAGAGCGCGCTCTACTGCGAGCTGGTGCGCAAGGCGAAGGTCGCGCTGTCGACGAGCGCCGCGATCCCGTGGTGGACGCATCACACGAACGCGCAGGGCCCCGACGCGTTCGGCATCGACGCTTTGCTGCGCGAGGGCGTCTCGGCGGATGCGGTGCTGGCGAAGCTGACGCGGTTCTTGCAGGAACTGTCGAAGAGCGGCCCGGGCGAGGCGGAGCTCGAGCGCGCGAAGACGCAGCTCGAGTTCCAATGGCTGCACGGCCTGCAGTTCCAACTGGAGCGCGCGCGGACCCTCAGCTCCTACGCGGCGGTCATCGGCGATCCCCGCGGGCTCGAGAAAGATTTGAACACGCTGGCGTCTATCCGCCGTCCCGAGGTCGCGAAAGCGATGCGGACTTGGCTGATCGAGGCGGGGAAGGGCGTCGTCGCGGTGCTGCCTACGGCCCCCCAAGCTCCGGCGGAGGAGCCGCCCACTCCGCCGATCCCGGCGGAATCGTCGAGGCCGCGAGGCGAAGCGCCGCCCGCCGTCGGGCCCGCGAAGCCGCCCCGGCCGCCGTCGGTGTTCCGGTTCAAGCTCGCGAACGGATTATCCGTCCTGGTGGTCAAAGACGATCGCCTTCCGCTCTTGGAGCTGCGCCTGTCGATGCCGGCGGGGAAGGTCGCCGAGGGCCCGAAGGAAAGCGGGCTTTCGGAGGGCGCGGCCTCGCTCCTCTTCAAGGGGCTGCCGGGGATGGACGCCGCCGAGATCGCGCGAACGTTCGCGCGGCTGGGGTTCTCCGTCGGCATCGAGAGCCGGCGGGAGCTCGCGATCCTGTCCGCGTCGGGCCTGGCGAGATCCGCGGAGCCGTTCTTCAAGCTTTTGACGAAGCTCATGACGGAAGCCGCGTACCCCGAGAAGGAAGTCCAGCTTTGGCGCGAGCAGACGCTCGAGCGCCTGCGGCAGGTGCGGCTGGACCCCGATTTCCTGACGGGCGAGGCGATGAAGGAGGCGCTTTATCCCGGACACCCGTACGGCCGCCCTTTTCCGTCCGACGCGGAGCTGGCCGCGGTGAGCGGCGAGGATCTGCGAGGCTATCACCGCCGGACGTTTCGTCCCGGGGGAGCCACGCTCGTGCTGGTCGGCGATATCGGCGAGGCGCAGGCGCGCCGGCTCGTCGAGAAGAGCCTCGGTTCATGGAAGGCGAGCGAGCGCCCGGCGCCGCCTCCGCCCGCGCCTCCTCCCGGCAAAGGCCGGCTCGAGCGCATCGCGCGCGCCGGCTCGCGGCAGGTCAATCTTAGCCTGGCGCAGGCGCTCCCGATCTCTCCGACGGACCAGGACTATCCCGCGTTCGTCGTGATGAACCACATCCTCGGCGGCTCCTCGACGTCGCGGCTGTTCCTCAATCTGCGGATCGACAAGGGCTACACCTATGGCTCCTACGCGCGGGCGGCGACGCTGACGCGCTGCGCGACGTGGGTGGCGAGCGCGGAGACCCGCGGCGAGGTCGCGGCGGCCGCGCTCGCCGAGATGCGCGGCGAGGTCTTGCGCATTCGCGAGAAGCTCGTGCCCGCCTCCGAGCTGGATGCGGCGAAACGCCATCTTGCCGGCGTCTTCGCGATCCGGCTGGCGTCGCTCGAAGGGCTGGCGGGCACGCTGTGGAAGCTCGAGGTGGACGGACTCCCGCCGGAGAAGGAACTTCCCGCCTACGTCGAGAAGCTCGAGGCCGTCAGCGCCGAGGCCGTCAGGCGCGTGGCGCGCCGCGTGTTCCTGCCGGAGTCGATGACCGCGATCATCGTGGGAGAACCCCACGACTTGAAGCTGCTCAACGGCGCTTCTTCCGCTTCGCCACGTCGGCCGCGCGCTGCTTCCTCTCGCCGACCTTAATCGCATCCCAGTTGCGCAAGACGTCCTTGGCCGTCTTGAAGCGGGGCCCCCCGAAGACGTGCGGATGCCGCCGCTTGAGCTTGAGGTACTGGCTGCGGGCGACGTCCTCGATGTCGAAGCGTCCTTCCTCGCGCTTGATCTGCGCGTGAAGGAGTATCTGCAGGAGCAGATCGCCCAATTCGTCCTCGATGTCGTGCCACTCGCCCTTTTGGAGCGCCTGCGCGACCTCGCGCGTCTCTTCCTTCAGATAGCGGATCAGAGAGCGATGATCCTGCGCCCGGTCCCACGGGCAGCCGGTGGGGGACCGGAGCTTTGCGACCAACCGGACGAGACGGTCAAATTCGCGCGCCATGGGTCGCGATTATACGAATTCAGGCGCCGGGCGGTGCAAGGCGGTCCTCTTGAGAGCAGAATGTAATGGATTGAATTAGAACTATTATAATGGCGTTGTCAGATAAACGTTCTATTTAAACATGTAATGTGCGTCTTGATATCCATCAGGACCTTTGCTATTATTGTTCTATAAAGAGTATTTATATCGGAAAATCTGCATAACAACTCTAAAGAGATTAATTATGACCGATGTTTCCAGCGCTGAGGAGCTCGCTCAATCTATGGGAGAAGACATCCGCTCCCTAAGACTCCAGAGGAATCTCACCCAACAGACGTTGGCGGCTCAGGCCGGCGTCAGCTTGTCCGCTCTGCGCCATTTGGAATCGGGGGAGGGCGCGAATCTCAGCACCCTGATTCGCGCCGTGCGCGCGCTGGATCGGCAAGAATGGCTGCGGGCGCTGGCGCCGCAGGTGACGATCAATCCGCTCCACATGACGTCGACGCTCGGCCCACGGCGGCGCGCGCGGGCGCGCAAGAATTCGAGGACGCATGGCCGAACGCGCTAGCAAGACCAGGACCGAGCGGTATCATCCGGTACACCGGATCGAGGTCTATATTTGGGGCCGATTCGTCGGGGCCTGCGCGCTCGACCCGAGGCTCGGCTACTACGTATTCGCTTACGACCCGGACTTCGGACGAACCGGAATACAGCTCGCGCCCCTTCACATGCCGGCGGTCGACACGGAGAAGCCGTACGTCTTTACGGATCTTCCGGAGGCCACCTACCGGCGGCTGCCGGCGATGTTGGCCGACGCGCTGCCCGATGACTTTGGAAACGCGCTCATCGACAAATACATGGCGGAGCGCGGCATCCCGAAGTCACGGATCACGGCCCTGGACCGGTTGGCTTACATGGGCGAGCGCGCTATGGGAGCCCTCGAATTCAAGCCTGCGCGGGGACCGCAAACGAGAATCCCGACGGCGCTCAAGATGGGCGAGCTCGTTTCCGCAGCCAGAAAGGCCGTGGCCGGAGATTTCTCCGACGACACGGCCACGGAGGCGGCGCTTCGAAGCATCATCGAAGTGGGCACGTCCGCGAACGGCGCTCGAGCCAAGGCCGTCATCGGCTGGAACCCGAAGACCCATGAGATTCGATCGGGACAATTCGGGTCGCTTCCCGGATTCGAGCATTGGCTGCTGAAATTCGACGGGATGGGCGAGGATCGGGAATTGGGGCAGTCTCAGGATTTCGGACGGACCGAATACGCCTACGGCCTCATGGCCAAGCAGGCCGGCATCGATATGCCCGAATCGCGCTTGCTCGAGGAGAACGGCCGGGCTCATTTCATGACGAAGCGGTTCGATCGCGAGGACGACGGCACCAAGCATCATCTCCAAAGCCTCTGCGCGATGGACCATCTCGACTTTAAAAAGAAATCCGCCAACAGCTACGAGCAGCTTTTCATGACGATGCGCCAGCTCAAGCTCGACCGCTCGGCCGAGGTCGAGGTTTTCCGGCGCATGGCCTTGAATGTCATGGGCCGCAACTGCGACGACCATACGAAGAACTTCTCGTTTCTGCGCAAGCAAGGCGGCCCTTGGGAGCTTTCCCCCGCTTATGACATCACCTTCGCCCACAATCCTCAGGGGGAATGGACGAGCCGGCATCTGATGTCCGTCAATGGGAAGTTCGACGACATCAAGAAGGCGGATTGCCTGAAGCTGGCGGATCGCTTCGGGCTCGGCGAAGCCCCTTCGATCCTCAAGCAAGTCCGGTCCGCCGTCGAAGCCTGGCCCGACTTCGCGGCGCAAGCCGGGATCAGATCAACCGAGATCAAGCGCATCAAAGGACTGCTGCGACCGCTCTAAAACCGCGCCGGCCCTCGCGGCTGCTCTGCGCGCTGGCGACGCTCGCTCTCGGCTCGGACGCGTTCGGCCGCGGGCTCAACCCCGCGTTCAGCTATCGCGATCTCACGGCGGACATCCACTTCCCCAACGACGCCGAGACCGCCCATCTCAAGTCGCGAAGCGTCGACTCCGCGGACGCGGTCGCGCTGTTTTCAGACCCCGAGGTATGGGCGGACGCCCTGCAGACGGTCGACGACGCCACCGACCTCGTCCGGCCGGTGCCGATCTACGTGCGCTTCGACGCCGCCTACGTCCCGAAGACCTGGGAGGTCGCCGACGGCGGCATGGAAGGCGGAACGGCGGGCGTCAACGTCATGATCTCGCGGCTGGCGGCGCTCCGCCCGTCGCGCGCTCAGGCGACCAAGCTGTTGGCGCACGAGCTCGTGCACATCTTTCAGGCGGTCTCCGGGAAGCGCCTCGAGACGACCTGGCTCGCCGAGGGCATCGCCGAATACGCCGCCGAGGGCCGCGTTTGCCCCTACCAGGGAGACGAGTTCGTCCCGCTCAGCGACGGACTCTCTACCGACGACGGCACGGCCTATTGGCGGGGCCTGCTGTTTTTCAAGTGGCTACACGAGCGCCATGGGCAAGCCGCCGCCAAGGCCTTCATTGAAAAGCTCGCCGTGCAGGGGAAGTCCTACCGGTACGCGGCCGAGGAGGCGACGAAGCAATCCTGGAAAGACGTGGCGGCCGAAGAGCAGGACTGGTCCCGCGCGCTCGTCGAGAAGCGCTGTCGCGGCTCCAGACCGCGCCAGACCCCCGACGCGATCGCCGCGGCGACGGCCGCCGGCCTGCCGGTCGCCGACGACGGCCCCGTCGGCGTCACCAGCGCCGCGAAAGACCGCTCCCGCCCCGGCAAGGCCGGCAAACTCTCCCATGCCTGCCGGACCGAACTAAGTCTCTTCTGCCGCTCCTCCTCCTCAAACCCAGCCGCCCTCGCCTGCCTCACCAAACACCGAGCTGGCCTCCTCCCAAACTGCCGCGCCACCCTCGACGCCCTTCGCCATTGACGGCTCGGACGGGGTCGAGGCCGAAGCGATTGTCACCAACCTGACCAACCTCGCACCCCCGAGTTCCGACTCTTCCCTAGTAACCGGCCGCCCATGGGCCGGGTGCGGGACGCTCCTGGGGACATCATCAGCGTGTCGTGCGCGCCGCTCGCCCGTCGCGTTTGGCATCATGTTGCGGCGACCTTCGACTCGGGCGTGCTGGCCGTCTTCGCCGACGCCTACATCGGCTCAAGCTCTCGACGACGGAGTCATGGATAACATTTGTCGTATATGCGCTTTTTGAGAAAACTGAACAATGGTCCTAGGGATTTTCTGGGTCTTGAATCAGGCAAGTCCCGGAGCTAAAGTGGGCCGGACACTGAGTGACAAAACTGACATAGAGTGGATACTAATGATCGGAATGAGTGCCGACGTCCGACAGAGTATCGCCGGTTCGACTTTTGTGCTGGCGAACAGGGACGCCGCGATCCCAAGCTCCAGTTCGGGGGAACTCTGATTTCCAGTGTGCGGATGTCAAACCGCCACTTCTGCGAGATGCGCGGCGAGGTCTCCATGGTCATGGAGCATATCATCGCGGCCGCCGCGCCCTGGGTGCTCGCCGCTACGCGGCTCAAGCACGGCCACATTCTGCCTGGGCGTGCGGTTGTGCTGAGCCTGATCCTTGGCGCCGCGCCGTGGCGCTGCGATGCAGTGCAGGTAATTGTGGCTACGCCCACGGTTCAGGCTACAGCCTTTACCATCGCTGCCGGACAGCCGACTTTTCCAAACGTCCAAATTCCTGGGCTGACCGTAGCCAGCGGCAACTCATTCACGACTAACGCGCAAGAGAATTCTGTTGGCCTATCGGCTACGATTACGCCCCAAAGCCTTCATCAAACGAATATGGCCAACATTCAGTGGCTAGTTGACAGCAATCCCTCCGGTGGCGGCGACAGCGGAACTCCCGCCACCCCCGCCGCTGGATCGAGCACCACCCTTACGATCTCGGGCGCCCCGGCGGCTGCGGGCGGTCGTGGCTATCGGCTAAGCTATCGAATTCGTCCGACGGTGCAGATTCAAGGCGGAACTGCGATCGACACGACAACGATTACCCAAGATGTTACAGATCGGGCTCGGCAAGAGTATATAGACATGAACAAGAACAGGCTGCCGGGCAGGGCGGAATTTACGTCAGCAGGGCAAAGTGCTCAAGGACATTTCACGTTCGCCGAGCTTAACTCAGGAGATTTTCCGGCGGCCATCGTGGTGGATGCCTTATACAACGGATTGGAAGAAATTCGGAGTATCGCCTCTCCCGTTGCGGGTCTCATCGTAAATGGAGGTTACAGGAATCCTCGGCACAACGCGAATATCTTGCCGGCACCTGGGGCTCCTGAAAGCCAGCACATCTACGGAACGGCAGCCGACTTGCAACTACGGGACTTCAACAATGATGGCGTCACCGATCAGGCTGACTGGACGTTTCTCGCGAACGCTGCCTGCACAGCCGGGCCTGGATTCATCGAGTCGTTTGCCCAAGACAACTCCCACGTCCACGTTGACTGGGGTCCAACCAGAACTGGAGGATACACGTGTCCATAAAGGTTGCCGCTATGCTCGCGGCAGGACTGGGACTTCTGATTTCCACCGCGAATGCCGCACTGATTGACTCACCTGCTCGAGTAGTTGAGTTGCTACATAACCAGGATTGGCAACAGCGGGCCCGAGCCGTTTCATACGCTTCGGCATCGGCTCTCAAGGATGATAAAGTCCGCTCCGCTCTGATCGAAACCCTAGTTTCGGAAAATCAGGCTCATGAGCAATGGTACGCAGATTACGTCGCGGGCAAGAATCCGCTCGGATTCAATAAAACAAAAGGCGAGGGCTACGGCGAATATTATGGGGACCTCGTTGCCCTGGTCGCGAAGCAAAAGATACCCGGGTCGCTAGAAGCTCTGGTTACGGCCGACGGTGGGCAACAAGCCGCTGTTTCCGCCTTCGGCTCCGAAGCGGCTCGTTCGATGATAGCTCATTTCCGTTTGACGAAGAACGCCTTTAACCGCGTTGCCATTATTCGGACTCTTGGAAAAATGGCCAAGGCTGGACAAATTACGGGGTCGCTAAAGGAAGATTCGAAAGCCCTCGTATATAATGAGGCCACAAAGGATCACGACCCCGAAGTCCGAAAATCGGCCGTCGAGAATCTTTTGCGCTTCGACAAGGATCAAGCGGCAAAGGTGCTTAAGGTTATTGCGGAGTCAGACGATCGCTCTTACGTTCGTAAGACAGACAACGTAAAGGTGTACCCGGTGCGCGATGCTGCAAAGAAAGAATTGGACAAAATCCAGAAGTAGATTAATTGAGAGGCAGCCGAGGCTTGGCGCGAGGCACCTAGCGTTGCCGCAGGCAACGAGGGCGACCAGCGACAACGGCGAAGGCGGGCGAGTCCGTCAACTTTGCGCGGTTGAAGCAATCTGTAAGTCTAGCGGAAGAGTGTCTATGGAGATCCTCTTCCTCGGTTCTGGCGGCGCAACTGCTGTCCAGATTGAACACCTCGCCGGCGGCACTGTCTCGGTGGGAAAGTCTCGCGGCCTCACCAATGGGCGAGCAAGCGGGCGAAGCCGAAAGCGCACTAAGGTCGAATACAACGCCGTGGCCTCGCCCAGCAACGAATGTACGCCGCGCGAACCGGGCGAGGAGCGGCTTGAGGGGAGGCCCGGCGACCTGCGGCGCTGCGGGCTCGTCGGCCTCGCGGTCTTTGCATCGCTTTGTTTGCTGGGGAGCCTGGCGGCGGCTCAGAACGTCGTTGGTCCGAATAGCGCCGGAACGATCCAGTGGACCGTCTCCGCCACGCAGGATACCGCGATGACGCTCGACGGCGTTCAGATCACTATTGACGCACCGAGCTATTTCACCGTTCAACCCACTTCAGTGCTGGGCCCCGTTTCCATCCTGGCAGGTGGCAACAAGGTTTTTAGCATCGATTACCAGCTCAACGACGCCCCGTCGGACGTCACGGATTTTCAGGTGAATCTCCACGCCAGCTTTGGCCAGTCGAACGTCGCCGCGAATATCCGGGACACGTCCGTGAGTTTTACGGTCAATCTCAGCACGGGGCAGTGTACGGGCAATTGTTCGCCTGAGGTTCCTCTGATTTCTCAACTGTCGCCGACTTCGGCGCAGGAGGGGGATCCGGACACCCTCTTGACTGTCGCGGGGTCTGGGTTCGCTTCCGGTGCGGTGGTGCGGCTGCGCTCCGACGTACAGACGATCGACCTCCCCGCCTCAGTTCTGAGCGCGGTTTCGCTCACTACCGTCATTCCCGCCTCCGCTCTCGAGACCTCTCGCCTTTACGGCGTCAGAGTGGTCAATCCAAGCGACCGGGCTTCCGCCGAGGTTTCTTTTCCTGTTCGTCAGCCAGCTCCGGTCGTGGCGAGCGTCGAGCCTCCGACGATCGACGCGGCGGCCCAGTCGGTCGAGCTCACCATCCTCGGGCAGAACTTTCTGCCGTCCACGCTCGTTTTCGTCGGGGACGTCGAGCTGACCGTGAGCTACCTCGGCTCGACGAAGCTAAGGGTGGTGATCCCCGGGCCGCTGCTCGCCTCGCCCGGCTCTCTTACGCTGCGGTTCGTCAATGGCGCCGACGTGGCTCTTGCCGCTTCGGTCGAGGCCCCTCTTTCGGTCGTGCCCCAAGCGGCACCTCGTCCAATCAGGGACTTGAGCGTCCCGCTCAGGCTGGGCTCGGTCATCGACCTCGGGGCTACCGACGACGGCGGCGTCTCCGGCGTGACCGTGACCTACCCGGACCTCACGACTCGCGGGGGATCTCATGTTCCGACCCGAACGCTCCATGTCCCGTTCGCCGGAGCGATGAGCGGCACCTACCACGTCCAATACCAGGACGCCGCGGGCAACTCGAGCGGCTACGACTTCAGTGTGTCGGGGAGTCCTTTTATGGTCCTGCGGACGACCACGGCCCTGGGCGGTCCGGTAGTGGCGCAGGCTTTGATCGAAGGTCCCGGCGATTTCGCGCAGCAGTACCGGCTCTTTACGGAACCCCCTTTCGACGGCGGCAACGGACCGGAGGACTTCAAGCAATACTGCGATCACTATTGGAAAATCGGCGGCGGTCAGTGTTACTACACCGGACGCGGCAACGACGGCTGGGAGCGGCTGATCGCGCCGGACTCCGGCGACGGCTTGGTACACGCCACGGTGGACCGCGGACAGGCCGACTACGGCACATTCGGGCTCAACAACGTCCAAAGCGTCGACTTCATCACCAACCCTTCGGCCACGCGCGGCCCGCAAACCGCGGTCCGGGTAGGCGTCGGCGCGCTGCTCGAGCTGCAGGCCGGCGAGTCCGTGGACCTGACCATCGAGATCCCTTATATCGGCCAAGATGTGTACCGTTGCGCGACGAACAGCCTGTGCGTCAGCGCCAAGGTCCCGCCTCCCGATATCGCCTGCTCGCCGCCCACGCCGGATCAGCGCCGGACCATGATCGAGCAGGGCATCTATCCCGCATGCGGACTTCGCTGCGAAATCTCTCCAAGCCCCGCGGTTTTCCTGGAGCCGGTTGTATATTCGGTCTCCGGCTGTCCCGCTCCGCCCGGGGGGACTAATCCCAACGGCGCGACTTGCTGTACCCAGTCCGAAGGAGGCATCTGGCACTGCGGCGGAGCTGCGACGAAAACCTGCTCGGGAGGGCAGTGCAGCTACTCTTGTCAGTTCCCGGCCGCGAGCGCGTGGGGCGTATTCGTGCCCGTTACCGGCCAACTCGCGGATGAGACTTCTCCTCAACTTTCCGGCGCGCAAGTTTCGAGCGACGGTTCGGCCTGGGCCGGAACGGACGCGATCGTTGAGGCCGCTCACGCGTTCGCGCGAGTGTCCGCTCGGGAGCTCGCCGGCTTTTCCGAGTCGCTCGGAGGACTGTCGGCCTCGACAGAACCCATCGCCCCCGCGTTGCTCAACGTCGGCACGCCTCTGGAGCCCAAAGGCACGGCCGCACTTCTGCATTTCGATGAGGGAACAGGCCCAGCCGCGGCGGACGCGTCGGGCCATGGTGTCGGGGCGTCGATCGTGCCCGGGGTGGTGTGGGTTCAAGGCCGCTTCGGAACCGCGCTCGGATTCGACGGAAACACGGGGAAGCCCGCGCTCAGCAACAGCGGTTCGCTTTCGCGGTCGGCGTTCACTATCTCGGCATGGATCTATCCCGAGTCGGCCTCCGGCATCCAGGTGGTGCTCGGCAATCGCAAGGACAATAACCAGGGCTTTCAGTTCGGACTTTCGGACGGCAAGCCGATGCTGCGTCTGAGCGCGGCCAACCCGAGCGTGACGTCGGCCGCGATCGGCGCGGCCGCGCTGACCTTGAATGCCTGGCATCACATCGCGGCCGCCTTCGATGGAACGACGGCGACCGTATACGCGGACGGAGTGCCCGTGGCCAGCCTCCACGAGCCTCGCTACGCGCTCAGTTCGGCGGACGCGTACCTCGGCCAGTCGGCGGACGGCTTCGCCTACCGCGGCCGCGTCGATGAGCTTCGCTTCCTCGACTTCGCCCAGGACCGGCACTCGGTCGCGTTTGAGTTTCGCCGCGGGTGGTGGGCGCAGTACAGCGTCGACGGGGGCGAGCACTGGGCGGCGGTGCCCGACGCCAATCTCTCCTTCGGCGCGACGACGGGGAACCCGGGGCCCGCGTATTTGACCGTCTCGAGCCTCCAGTTGGGCGAGTCGCTGACGCAGAACCTCGTCGATTTCATGGTGTGGGACGTCGCGGGCAACGCCGCGGCGCTGACGACCGCGGTCAAGACTCCTCCTCCGGACAACGTAGCGCTGATCGTGTACGAGACGGAGGTCTCCAACGACGGGGCTAATTGGTACCCGCAGGGCTCGATGCTTCCGGGGACTACGACTTATTTTCGGGCCAGGGTGCGCGATCCTCCGGACCCGCCGAAGCGGCTGAGCGGGGTCGAGGTCAGTACCTCGGCCCAGCCGGCCGCGGTTGTGCCGGGCGCTTTGGCGCTTCTCCGATTCGACGAAGGATCCGGCTCAACCGCGGCGGACTCGGGACCCCTCGGAAACACGTTCACCTTCGGCAGCGGCGTGACGGGATTCGTCCCCGGCCGCTTCGGGACGGCGCTGCAGTTTCGGGGCGGAGGCGTCGGCGGGACGCTGGCTCAAGCGCTGGCGCCCTCCGCTTGGACCGCCTCCGCCTGGGTGAAGCCTGACGGCGTCGAGCTCGAGGCGGTCGTCACCAACCTGACCAACTTGGCGACGCCGGGGTTCGGGCTCTTCCTTAATAACCGGGCGCCCATGGGCCGGGTGCGGGACGCTTCGGGGGGGATCACCAGCGTGTCGGGCGCGCCGCTTGCTCCTGGCGTTTGGCATCACATAGCGGCGACCTTCGAGGCCGGGGTTTTGACCGTCTTCGCCGACGGCGAACAAGTGGCACAGGGCCCCGCCAATACGTACACGCCGACATCCAACACGGCCTTCATCGGCTCGGGCGCGGGAGGCTATTTCGCCACGACCGCCGCGATCGACGAGGTGCGGGTAGTGGATCGTTCATTGGGCCGCGCGGAGATCGTCCGCGACTTCAAGCGCGGCGGGCAGGCGCTGTATACGGCGGACGGGGGCGCGACGTGGCGGCAGGCGGCCGTGGATTTCGACGGGGCGGCGCAGGGTCAGCCCGGACCCTTCACGCTCACGGCGAACTCGATGCAGCTTGCGGTCTCCCCGTCGTCGAACGCGGTTGAGCTGATCGTCGCCGACGCGGCGGGCAATCTTACGGCGACGCAGTTCTCGCTTCCGGTCGGCGTCGACACGACGCCTCCACCCGTCCCGACCCTGCTCGCCGAATCGCGCGCGGGTGGTTTAGTGGAGCTTTCTTGGCAGGCGGGACCGGGCGAGCCGGTCGCCTCCTACGCGCTGTTTCGCTCGACCGGCGTCGACACCGGCTCGGCGGTCGCCAGCGGACTCAGGCAGTCGACCTTCACCGACGCCCCGGCGGAGGATGGGCTGTATCACTATCGGCTCGCGGCGTTCGACCTGCAAGGCAACGCCGCCTTGCCGGCGGACACGACCGCCTACTCGGATCGGCTACCGCCGATCTCGACGCTGTCGGTCGCCGGGTCCACTTTTACCGAGGGATCGACGATCGTCTCCCGGGGGACGGCGACGGTGACGCTGGCGGCATTCGACCTCGGCATAGGCGTCGATCGGATCGTCGTCGATGTGGACGGCGCGACCGCGACGTACGCGGGGGCGTTCTTCTTGGGACTCGGCACGCACGCGGTCGCGTACTTCGCGGTGGATCTTCTGGGCCAGGAAGAGCCGAGCCATACCCAGCTCGTCCGCGTCGAGCCGCCGGGCTTCGACCTCGTCTGGACCGGAGCGGCCGGCGACGGGAGATGGGCGACGGCGGCGAACTGGAGCCCGGCGCAGACCCCCGGAGCCGACGATCGCGTCACGATCAACACCGCTGGAGGCGCGACCGTCGATGCGTCTGCCGGCAACATCTCCTTTCTCCGGCTCACGCTCGGCGGTTCGGGCGGCGTCGACACCCTTAAACTCTCGACGATCTTGAGCGCGCGGGACTTGGAAGTGCGTGCGGGCGGGGTGCTGTGGCAGGAAGGCAGGAACGTCCTGGCGTTCGGCGGGACGGTGGCGGCGAAATCCGGAGCGCGGCTGACGCACAGTTCCAACACGGCGACCTTCGACCATCACCTGAGTCTGAGCGCGGCCGGCGACTTCCTCCTCGAGACGGGCGCGACCGTGGACCTCGAGGGGAAGGGATTCCGCGGAGGCGGCGACAACCAGACCGGCTCGGGACCCGGCGGGGGACGAGGAGGCGGGAACTTCGGCGGAGGCGGAGGGGGACACGGCGGCTACGGCGGCTCCGGAGGCCGAAACCAGGTGCCGCGCGCCAATCCGGGAGGCCCCGCCCACGACGATCTTTTCTTTCCGTCGCAGCCCGGCAGCGGAGGCGGCGGTCTGGGGGGCGCCGGGGGCGGCGTCTTCATCGTCGCGTCCTCCGGGACCGCCAGACTCGACGGAAGAATCCTCGCGCGCGGCCGCAACGGGACGACGGGAGCAGGCTGCTGCGGAGGTGGAGGCGCGGGCGGAACCGCGCGCATCGACGCGGCTGTCATTCTGGGGACGGGCACGATCGATGCGTCGGGCGGCAGCGGCTTCCGCACATTCGGCGCGGAGCACAAGGACGCGGGCGGCGGCGGAGGAGGCCGGGTGGCCCTTTCGGGCGTGGGCGCGCTGGCCGCGGCGAGCATCGTTGCCGAGCCCGGGCTCGATGGGGCCGGCTCGGGGCTCGCGCTCGGCGGCGCCGGCACGGTGCTCCGACGCGAGCCCGGAAGAAGCCCGTCGCTGACGATTCGAGTTCCGAAGCCGCTGCCCGTTCTCAAAGTGGACCAGGCGCCGACGCCGCTCTCGTCCGCTCCGCTCATTCTAGAAGGGTTCCACCTGCAGGGCGCGATCGCCCAAAGCTTGATGCCGCTCACGATCACATCGACGTTGACGCTGACAGGCGAATACGTGATCGAGACGACGACGCTGACCTTCCCTACCGGCGGGCTCGCCGGCTTCACGATCCCAAGGGGGAGTACGATCACGGCGACATCCCTTGCCAGCGATCCGGCTTGGTCGTGGACCATCGAGGGAGGTCTCAACCTCCGTTCAACGCTGTCGGGCGCGAGCTTCATTCTGCGCGACGGCGTCACGCTTACCGGCATCGCGGCCTCGGGCAGCGTCACCCTGCTGGCGGGGACGACGCTCACGCATCCGCCCGCGCACCTGCCGGGGCTGGAGCTTAGCGTCGCGGGTGATCTCGACATTCAGGCGGGCGCGCGCATCGACGCGGTCGGCCGCGGCCACCTCGGCGGCGCCGCGGGGAGCACGAGTCCCGGCCAAGGACCGGGAGGAGGCGGAGGCGCGCTCGACTCCGCCGGAGGCGGCCACGGAGGCCGAGGCGGCTTCGCGGTATGCACGGGAGGAGGGCAAACCGGCGGCGCCGCGGGCGGGATCAACTACGACAGCCTCGAAAACCCGTCGCTGCCGGGCTCGGGCGGCGGCGGCACGGGCGGGTTGGGGGGTGCGCCCGGCGGCGGCGTCGTGAAGGCGACGGTCGGCGGGACGTTGACGGTGAACGGCGCGATCGACGTCAGCGGCTCCATCGACGGCTTCAACTCCGGAGGCGGAGCCGGCGGAACGATCAACCTCAGCGCAGGGCAAGCGCAGGGGAGCGGGACGCTGCGCGCCGACGGCGGAGCGGGCCAGGTCATCGGCGGCGGCGGCGGGGCCGGCGGGCGCATCGCGCTCGTCGCCGGCGGGGCGCCGAACTCCGCGCTGACTTTCAGCGCGGGCGGCGGCAACGGCGCGTTTTGCGCCACGACCGGCAAGTGGGGACAGGCGGGCGGAGGCGGGACGGTGTATCTCAAGGATCCGTCGCAGGCCCGCTACTCGCTTCAAGTCGGAGGAGCCGGGTCTTTCGATAAGGGGCGCGCCGGAACGCCGGTCGGCCCGCTCGACGTGGATCGCTTGCGAGTCGCCGACGCGAGCCTAGACGTCGCCTTGGAGGCGGTCGTCCGCCAAAGTCTCGAACTGAGCGGGACGTACGCGCTTTCCTCGGGCCGCCTTGAAGTCCCCGGCGCGATCGCGGTGTCGAGCCGAGGCTCTATCAGCGCGGGCGCCATTTCGGGCGCCGCCGACTTCAGCGTGGACGGGTTCCTGTCCACCGGCTGGCTGGCGGCGCGCGACCTGAGCGGACGAGGAACGATTTTTGTGTCCTCCGCGGACCTGACGGGGAGCCTGACGCTCGACGGCTCGGCCCTTTTGCGGGCTTCCACGTTGACGGTCGCCGGCAACGTCGTCGTGCGATCCAGCGCCACGCTCACCGCGCTCGCGCAAACGAGGCTCAATCTCGAGGTCGCCGGCTCGGCGGCGTTCGACCCGGGAACGCGCATCGATCTCCTC
>JACRDR010000472.1 GCA_016212845.1 Elusimicrobiota bacterium | reverse complement strand
GCGGTCGATGGGCACGAGATTCGTGAAGCGCCCGAAGAACCAGCGCCGCCAGCCGGGGCGGAAGAAGTAGTCCTGCGCCGCGAGCGAAGCGAGATTTTCACCCGAGGGTCCGAGCGCCTTCTTGATCAAACCCATGTCGAGGTGGCTCGCGTGGTTGGCCGCCACGAGCACCCGCGTCGACGGAACGCGCGAGGCGTAGCGCACCGTGACCGAGAAGTACGAGCCGTAGAGCCAGCGCTGGAAGGCCGCGAGGCCGCGCCGCACGCCTCGGGTCAGCGCGCCGCGGCTCGACGCCGAGGGCTTCTTGCGGCCCTGATCGAAGCCGGGGAAGACCCAGCGGCGCAGCCCCTCGATGTGCACCTTGGGCCAGTAGTGGCGCCAGTCGATGCGCTCGGGGTCGTAGGGCAGCCGCTCGGCGTCGGCGGGGGAGAGCGAGTCGCGCAGCGCGCGGATGCGCTCGGTGCCGAAGAACCAGCGGTGGTCGTGGATGAACGGCTTGAAGGTGGCCACGATGTGGGCGATCTGCGACAGCTCGCGCTCGACCTTCGTCCAGCGTCTGGGCGGCTTGAAGCCGGCCCGCTCGAGCGCGCGCGAGGCGGCCGCCATGACTCGCTGGTGCGCGGGCGCGCTCACCGCGTTGTAGAGCCCGTGAGGCACCGTGAGGACCGGCGGCCGGGTGCGCACCCAGTGGGTGATGGGCGACCCGTCGGCGAAGTCCTGGAAGTGCCGCCGGCGATAGCGGTCGATGAGCGACACGGTCAGGCCGAGGTGAAAGGGATTGGTGTCGGAGGTGCCGAGGTGATACACCGGCTCCGAGCGGCCGGCGATGAGAGCCGCGGCCGTCGTGAGAGAGGCGGTCGCGACGAGGTCCACGGGGATCACGTCGAGCGGCGTGTTCGCGCGGATCGGCCAGACGTTGTGGCCCCGCAGCATCGCGTAGACGATCGGCGCGCTGGTCGTCATGCCCTCGTTCCAGCCGGGGAAGGGGAATCTCCACGCGCTCTCGACGATCGTCGGGCGCAGGATCGAGTACTCGAGTCCGGGGATCGTGGCGAGCAGCGCCTCGCCCAGCGCCTTGGTGAAGCAATAGACGTTCGGGCGGTCCCAGCGCTTGGCCAGACGGCGGCCTTCGGCGGTCAGCCGTTCCTCGATGAGCCACTTTCGCCGCGTGCCTTTCGCGCCGCGCAGGAATCCGGCGTCGGCGTCCTCGCGGATGCCGCGGACGAGGCTCTCGCACTCGGCCAGCGTCCGGCGGGGATCGGTCCCTTCCGGCCCACGGGCCGGACCTTCCTCGGGCACGCGGCCCCAGCGGCTGCCGGCGACGTAGGCGGTGGAGACGTGCAGGAGCTTGGCGCCGAGGGCCGCGGCGAGCTCGCCGATGTGCAGCGCGCCGCGCGCGTTGGCGTGGAGCGACTCGTCGAGCGCGGGATTGAGCGCGACCAGTCCCGCGGTGTGGACGATCGCGTCGAGGCCCTCGAGCCGGGCCCGGTGAGCGGCGGAGAGTCCGCAGCCGGGGGAGGCGACGTCGCCCTCGACGACCTCCACGCGCTCGCGGAGGAAGGCTTCGAGGCCGTCTCCATGGATCTCGCGCAGGGGCTGAAATACGGGAGACGCCAGTATCGTATGGAAGAAGCGCCGGTCCGCCGGTTCTCCGCGCTTGCCCCGGACCAAAACGAAGACGCGCCCGATCCGGGGTTGGCGGTCGAGAAGCAGGGAGAGGAAAACCTTGCCGAGGAAACCCGTGGAGCCCGTGACGAGGAGCTTCCGGCCCGCGAGAGTGTCAATCGCGGAGAAATTGCGCATTACCAACGGTATTTTACCAGAAATTGTAGAATCCCGAACCATGCGCCGGGCCCTTCTTTCATGGCTTCTCCTCGCGGCCGCCTGCGGCCCCGTCAAGGAGCGCGAGCCGAACGACGACTACACCCGCGCGGTGCCCGTGAAGGCGGGCCGCTCGGCGACCGGCACGCTCGCCGGCGCCTCCGACCTCGACTGGTACAAGGTCGAAGCGCCGCGCGACGGCCTCCTTTCGGTCCGGCTCTCCGGCATCCGCGAGGCCGACTGGGTGCTCGCCTATCGCGGCCCCGACCGCACCGAGCTCAAGCGGGTCGACGAGACGTCGATCGGCGGCGACGAGCAGCTGCTCGACCTCTTTCTGACGAAGGGCGAACACTACGTCGTGGTCTCGAACAAGAACGAAAAGGCCAGCAACCCTTCTCAGTCGTATCTCCTCGAGCTCGCCTTCGAGCCGGCGCCGGGCCGCGAATTCGAGCCGAACGATCGCGCCACCTCCGCCACCGAGCTCGCCCCCGGCGGCTCGTTGAAGGGCCATTATCATCCCGGCACGAACCCCGTCGCCGAGGACCTGCAGGAAGAGGATTGGTTCCGCATCCATGTCGATACGGGCGGGCTCCGGCTCCTGAACATCGACGTGAGCGAGGTGCCGAAGGTGGACTCGGTCCTCGAGGTCTTCGACAGCAACGGCTACAAGGTGCGCGAGGCGGACGCGGGCGGCGTCGGCGAGGCCGAGAGCTTGCGGAACTTCGGCGTCCGCGGCCCGGCGGAGTACAAACTGCGCCTGCGCTCGAAGGGCCGGGCCGGAAACGCCGAGACGCCGTACCAGCTCGTCACCGAGTTCCTCCCGTACCAGGGCAAGCTCGAGTTCGAGCCGAACGATCAGCGTTCCGAGGCGACGCCTTTCGAGGCCGACTCGATCGGCGGGACGATCGCGCCGGCGGCCGACGCGGACTGGTACCGGCTCGCGGCCGCGACCGAGACCAAGGTCGTCGTACGCGCGGAGCTGACCGCCGCCGCGGGCATGGATCTCGTGCTGCAGGTGATGGACGACGTCGGCAACCCGCTCGCGACCGTCGACAACATGGGCAAGGATCAGCCCGAGGTGCTCACCGGCTTCGGCGCGCGCTCCGAGCAGTATCTCGTCGTCACCGAGAAGACCGGCCGCAAGGGCGACTCGAAGCAGACCTACACGCTTTCGCGCACGATGACGCCGTGGCAGGCGGGGCTCGAGTACGAGCTCAACGACAGCTCGAAGACCGCTCAGGCGATCAACCCCGGCGAGTCCGTCGACGGCTACTTCGCTCCGAAGGGGGACGCGGACTTCTACGAGTTCAACGTCTATCAGAAGGGCGCGGTCCTGCTCGAGCTGACGGGGGTGCTCACCGTGCGCGCGACGGCCGCTCTCTTCGACCAGGAGGACAAGCCCCTCGCCGCCGCCGAGGCGAAGAAAGCGGGCGAGTCGCTCTCCCTGGAAGCCGCGCTCGAGCCCGGCACCTACGTGGTCCGGCTCGCTCCCGCCGAGCCCGCTCAGGCGAACGTGCGCGATAAGTACACGTTCCGCGTGAGGATGCGTTGACGCCGCGCGCCGTCCTATTGCTCCTGCTGCTCTCCGCCTGCGCCGCGCCCAAGCCCGCCTCCCAGCCGGCGCCTCCCGCCCCGCCTTCGCCGCCCGCGGCGCCTCCCAACTTGGAGGTGCGGGTCAGCGAGGTCATCCAGCGCGCGGATCTGGACGGGTTGTCGTACGCGGAAGTATTCCTCGACGGCGCGCCCGCCGGCCGGACCGACGTGGCGCCGCGGTCGAAGGAGAAGCGCTGGTCGGCCGCTCTCCCGCCGAAGAACTACGCCGTCCGGCTCGAGCTGTGGCTGCTGCCCGGCACGGGCGAGTGGACCCGCCTGCCCGATGACCGCCAGCCTCGCGAGCGCTTCGTCCGCGCCGAGGCGGCGACTCGCGCGGTTTTGCTATTGCGCCGGCATCCGTCGGGGCGCTATGATTTCGACGTCAGCAAGCAACCCCTATGACCGAGATAGGAAAAGCCCTCGCGGCCGTCCTCGTGCTTTCGTCCGCCGCGGTCTGGGCCGCCGAGGAGCTGCCCCCGGTCGAGATCACCCAGGGCCATCTCTGCACCTCCATCGTCGACAAGCAGGCCGCCGATCCGAAGGCTTCGGGTTACGAGTATGCGGCCGGCACCGACCGCGTCTACTTTTGGAATTTCGCCAACGTCGCGCACCCGCCCGCGACGGTGAAGCACGTGTGGTGGCGAGACGGGAAGAAGCTCTCGGAGATCAGGCTTGAGCTCAAGCACGCGCGCAACCGCACGTGGACCTTCAAAAAGGTCTACCGGGGCGCTTGGAAAGTGGAGACGGTGAGCCCCGAAGGGATCGTGCTCGCCGTCGCCGAGTTCAAGGTAAAGTAGCTACGGCTTGAACGGCGCCGGGACGGGTACCGCCTCGTCCTTCTTTCCCTTGGCGTAGCGCACGCCGCGCACGAGGTCCATCAGCCCGGGCACGACGTCCTTGCCTCGCTGTACCCGGAGCGAAACCGACGTCCCGGGCGCGCCGTAGAGCCGGTCGAGCGCCTCCATGAAGTCGAGCTTCGACGCCGCGGTGCCGCCCACGTTGAGCACGACGTCGCCCACCTGCACGCCCGCGCGCTCGGCCGAGCGGCCGGCGATGACGTGGCTGACCTCGAGCGTTTTTTCGGCGCCCCGCTGCTTGAACCACACGCCGGGGCCGGCGCGGAAATAGGCCGGAGGCTCGAAGAGCGAGAGGGGCTTCAGGAACTCGATCTGCATGCGCAGGCCCGGGCCGAGGCCCCCGGGATCGGCGGTCACCGCGGTCCCGCCGGAGCTCAGCTGCGTCAGCGTGCGGTCGCCCGTCAGGTCGACGACGCGAGCCGACACGGGGTAGGCGTGCCCGCCGCGGAGCTTGAGCTTGAAGACGTGCAGCCGGATGGAGCGTACGCCGTCGACGTCGGAGGCTTCGACCGCTTCCGCCCAGACCTGGCTGTTCGGCGCGATCGCGAGATAGTCGAGATTCCCGTCGGCCGCGAGTCCGGTGGAGACGACGCCCTCGACGACGTCGCCGGTCTTGAGCGTCGCCGGCAGGCCCGCGTGGAACCGAATCCACGTGCGCTGCCCGGCCGCGACGTCGAGCCGCGGCGTCACGAGCGCGCGAATCGCTTCTTCCTTGCGGCTCTTGGCGGATTCGAGATGCTGGCGCGACAGCTCCGACTCGAGAGGGGAGAGGAACTCCGGATCCCGCGACGGGGCGAGGCGCACTTTCGGAAGCTCGGCCTCGAGCATCTGGATCGCGCCATCGCGGCGGACGACCGCCCACATCCGGGTCTCGGGGCGCAGCTGTCCGAGCGCTCGC
>JACRDR010000465.1 GCA_016212845.1 Elusimicrobiota bacterium | reverse complement strand
CGAGCGTACCGCTGCGGCGAAGTTATGCAACAACTGGTGCGACGCACCGGGAACTTTTCGTGAACTCCGGCGTCTAAAATCAGGGTTGAAAACGTAACAGGACCCTGTTATTAAGGTTAGACCGGAGGCCACAAATGCCGAGATGGACCACCGACGAGAAGTGGCTCAAAGCCCTCAAGCCCGTCGCGGGGATCGCGTCCCGCGACTACGAATACGCCGGTGACCGCGACACCCTCGCCGCGCTGAAGTCCCTCCCCGGCGCGAGCTGGATCTTCAAGAAGTGGCTCGAGTTCTGGCTCGAGTTCGACCGCATCCGCTACCTCGGCTCCGCCGTGAAGGTCTCGGAGAAGCAGTTCCCCGAGGTCCACGCGCTCCACGCCAAAGCCGCCGAGATCCTCGGCATCACGGCGCCCCCGCTGTTCATCATCGAGGCGCCGTACATCAACGCCTACACGCTCGGCTCCGACGACGGCCGGTCGTTCATCCTCGTCACGCGAGGCCTCCTCGACGTCGCGACCGAGCGCGAGCTCATGTTCATCATCGGCCACGAGCTCGGCCACGTGAAGTCGCAGCACGTGCTCTACGGCACGATGGCGATCTTCCTCGCGAACGCCGGGCTCTTCGCCGGCGCGGCGTTCCCGGGCATCCAGCTTCTCGCGCTGCCCGTGAAGATGGCGCTCAACGCCTGGTTCCGCCGCAGCGAGATCAGCTGCGACCGCGCGGGCCTCGTGTGCTGCCAGGATCTCGCGTCCGCGCGCAAGGCGCTGCTCCTCACCGGCTGCGGCTCGCGCGAGCTGGCGGACCGCATCGACCTCGACGAGTTCGCCAAGCAGGGCGACGAGGCGTCGGCGAGCTACGGCAAGTGGGGCGAGATGTGGACGAGCCACCCGTATCTCCCGAAGCGCATCCGGGCCTGCGAATTGTTCGCTGAGGGCAACTTCTACGTCCGTCAGGTGCTGAAAGACAAGAAGAGCCGCTTCCTCGACAGCGAGGACCTCGACCGCGCCGTCGGCGAGGTGCTGGGCGACGACCGGCCCGAGGTGGAGAAGATCACCGAGAGCGCCGACGAGGACCGGCTCAAGGTCGCGCTGGCGCTCGCCGGGGCGTGGGCCGACGGCGACATGACCGGGCCGCGCCGCCGCGAGCTCGAGAGGCTCCTCGAGAATTCGGGCGGGTCCGCCGACGGGGCTAGATCCCTCGAGCCGTTTTTGGCCAAGCCGATCCCGAAGGCCCGCGTGCTCCGCGAGATCCGCCACTACACCGGCGAGCGGCTCCGGGGGCTGCCGTACGCCTTCTCGTTCTTCTTGATCGACCCGCGGCGCGTCTCCTTCCTCGAGGCTCGCTGGCTGCTCGAGCTGGGCGAGGCCTGCGGACTCGCGAGAGAAGACGCCGCCGCCGCGGTCTACGACGCGGCCAAACGCAAGGCGCTGTTTAAGGCCAAAGGCGGGACAGACATCTGCGCGAGATGCGGCCGGCTATTTAAGGCCGGGGCTTCCGCCTGCCCGGCCTGCGAGGCGTCCGCGACCGCGACCGACGAGCCCGAAGGCCGCAAGTTCAAGACCGTCGCCGACCGCCTGGAAGGCGTCGGGGAGGTCGCGAGCAAGGGCATCGCCGCCGCGTCCAGCGCGCTCTGGGGTCTGGCCCAGCAGGCGGCATCCGCCGCCGCGTCCTACTCGAAATCCGACGAGGGACCCGGGTTGGGCGGCGACGACGTCCCCAAGAAGACGCCGAGGACCCGCAAGAAGCGTCCGGAGGCCTAAGCCCTATTTGGGCCTCCGGGCCCAGGAGAATCCGTGCCCTTCGCTCCACACTTGGGAGCGATGACCCGGCTCTGGCTCGCCGCGCTGCTGGCCCTCTCCGCGGCTATTCCCGCCGGAGCGACGTTCAGGATCCTAGCCCCCGGCGGCGGCGGCGTCGCGGCCCCGGTCTTTCCCCCGGTCTCCGACAACTGGAGCCGCTCGTTCGACGCGGTCGGCGACTGGTTCCGCACCCCCGAGGGCCGATCCATCGTCGTCTCCGTGGATCCTCACCTGATCTACCTGGCGGGCATCCATTCGGACGCGCGCCGCACCGCCGCGTCGCCGCTGGCGACCCGCCTCGACCCCAGGCTCGCGCCGGTACTGCAGGCGATCGCCGCCAAGACCAAGGACGAACAGCGCGCCGCGGTTCAAGCGCTGGCCGCCGCCCGCGCCGAAGTCGCGCCCGCCGCCGAGGCCGCCGCGGTCGCCGCGTGGGAACAGTCGAAAGGAGAAGCCGAGACCGCCGACATGGGCGCGTTCCGGGCGCTCACCGAGCAGCTCAAGGGAGCCTCGATCTACGGCGACGCCGCCCGAGCCGCCTACCGGGCCTCCAAGACCGCCTTCATCGAGCGCGCGATGCGGAGCGCCCGGCGAGCCGCGAAGGACCTCGCCCCGATCGACTGGGACTCCGGGGATTTCGGCGGAGCGGAGGAAGAGGCCGCCGTCGCCGCGGCCCCCGCGCCGGAACTGGCCCGGCTGCTCGCCGTCAACGCGCTTCCCCCTCCCTCGTTTTACCACGCGGGGCACTGGCGCCCGGCGATCGTCCCCGACCGCCGCTACGCGCGGCTGCTGGACAAGGGCGCGGAGTTCCTCGGAGACGAAGACCGTGCCGATTCCCCCGAGAAGATGCGGGTCTTCCACGCCCGCGCCCGCCTCCTCGACACGATCCGCGCCAAGGACCCCTCGATCTACGCCCACCTCATGCGCGTCGGCGTGATGGCGGGCATGATCGCCTGGCGCATGGGCTACTCCATGGACTTCGCGCAGCGCGCGGCGTGGGGCGCCCGGGCCCACGACATCGGCAAGCAGGAGGACGACATCCTGGCGGTCGTCAACAAGCCGGGCAAGCTCACGCCCGAAGAGCGCAAGATCATGGAGCGGCACACCGTCGCGGGCGCCGAGCTGATCCAGCAGGACGACGAGCTCGACCCGCTCAGCCGCCGCGTCGGCAAGCGCGCCGCGATCGCTCACCACGAGACGCTCGACGGCAAGGGCTACCCGTACGGCCTCACGCAAGGAAAGATCCCAATGGAGGCCCGCATCACGGCGGTAGCCGACTTCTTCGACGCGCTCTTGGAAAATCGGCCCTATCGCGCCGGGATGACGATCGAGAAGGCGCTCTCGATCATGGAGAAGCAGAAGGACAAGTTCGATCCCTTCGTCTGGAACGCCTTCATGTCCCTCGTCGCGCCGCCCGCGCCCGCGGGGTCTACGGCGCCGTCACCGGCCTCTTAGGCCGGAAGATGTGAGTGCTGGTCCCTTCGAACGCTTCGGCCGACTCCATGATCGTCTCGCCGAGCGTCGGGTGCGGGTGGATGGAAAGCGCCAGGTCTTCCGCGGTCGCGCCCATCTCGACGGCAAGCACCGCCTCGGAGATCAGCTCGCCCGCGCCGGGGCCCGCGATCGCGACGCCCAGCACGCGGCCGTTCTCGGGATCGCAGAGCACCTTCGTGACGCCGTCGGCGCGGTTGAGCGTAAGAGCGCGGCCCGAGGCGCCCCACGGGAATCGACACACCTTCACTTCGCGGTTCTCCGCGGCGGCCTGCGTCTCGGTGAGCCCGCACCAAGCGATCTCGGGATCGGTGAACACGACCGCGGGGATCGCCCGGGGCTCGAAGACGACGTTCTTGCCCGCGATCACTTCGGCGGCCACGCGGCCCTCATGCGAGGCCTTGTGCGCGAGCATCGGCTCGCCGGCGACGTCGCCGATGGCGAAGATGGACGGCTCCGCGGTGCGGCCGTGATCGTCGGTCTTCACGAACCCGCGGGGGTCCAATTCGACCCGGGTGTTCTCCAGGCCGAGACCAGCCGAATTGGGCTTGCGGCCCACCGATACCAGGACGGCGTCATAGACCCGCTCCGGGTCGACGAGGCCCTGGCCCTGAAGGCGCACCCGGACACCGTCGGCGGCCGGCTCGGCCGAGACGATGGAGGTCTCCAGCAGGACCTCCTTGCAGAGCTTCCCCAACCGCCGTCCCAGCACCAGGGCCAGGTCGCGGTCGCAGCCCATCAATATGCCGGGCAGCATCTCGACCACCGAGACCTCGGCCCCCAGGGAGGCGTAGACCGTCGCCATCTCCAAGCCGATGTAGCCGCCTCCGATCACCAGGAGCCGTTTCGGGACCTCCTGCAGGCGGAGGGCGGCGGTCAAGTCCCACACCCGGGGACCGCCGGGCAGGAACGGCAGCGTCGCGGGCCTCGAGCCGGTGGCCAGGATCGCATGCTGGAAAGCCAGCCGCTCCGAGCCCCCGGACATCCCTTCCACGCGTAAAGTATGCGGGTCCTCCAGCACGCCCCGTCCGCGCACGATGCGCAGCTTGCGCTGCTTGGCCAACTGCCCCAACCCTCCGGTCATCTTGCGGACCACGCCCTCCTTCCAGGACCGGAGCCGGTCCAAGTCCACCTCCGGCTCCCCGAACCGGATGCCGATGGCCGCGGCGGCCCGGGCCTCGTTGACGAGCCGCGCCGCGTGGAGCAGCGCCT
>JACRDR010000464.1 GCA_016212845.1 Elusimicrobiota bacterium | reverse complement strand
TGAAGTTCCAGTACCGCGCCGCCGGCGCGGCGTCGTGGATCGACGTCCCGGCGGCCAACGCGAACCATCCGAACCCGGACCTCGGCGCGCCGTGGTTCGTCCACTTCGACGTGACGCGCCTGGCCGGCGGCGCCTACGAGCTGCGCGCGGTCGCCTCCGACTTCTCCGGGATCGAGGACGCGACGCCGCCCGCGATCACGATCACCGTCGACGCCGTCGAGCCCGACATCACCGAGCAGAGCCTCGGCGGCGGCAACGTCGAGAAGCAGCAGCAGGTCAACAACAACTCGAACTCGAAAGTGAAGGCGGCCGACGAGGGCTCGACCCAGACCTCCGAGGTGACGATCCCGGCGGGCGCGCTCAACTCCTCCACGGTGACCGTCACCGTCGTCAACAACCCGGTCGACGTGCCGGCGGTCTCGCGCAGCGCCGCCTCGGTGCTCGCCACCGACGACGGCGTGTTCGCGGCGGGCTCCTACGTCGAGATCACGCTCTCCAACGGCCAGAGCCTGCTCTCCAACGGAAAGACCGCGCCGATCACGATCTCCTACCTCGACGCCGACAACAACGGCGTCGTCGACGGTTCCGCGCTCAAGGTCACCGACCTCAAGATCTGGGTCTACGATCCGGTCACCGCGGCCTGGAAGATGGACTTCAACTCGACCGTCGACACCACGGCGAAGACGGTCACCGGCGCGACGCCGCACTTCAGCCTCTTCGGCCTCTTCGCTCCCGCCGCGCAGACGCCGCTCTCGAACGTCCGCATCTACCCGGTGCCGTTCAAGCCGAACGCCGGCAACCCGGACGAGGGCCGCACGTACAGCCCCGCCGACCCGAACTCGGGCGTGATCTTCGAGAACCTGCCGCAAGGCTCGATCGTGACGATCTACACCGCCAGCGGCCGGCGCGTGAAGCGCATCGACGCCGGCTCGGTCACTCGCATCCAGTGGGACGCCCGCAACGAGGACGGGCGCGACGTCGCCTCCGGCGGCTACGTGGCGGTCGTCACCGCGCCCGGCCAGATAACGCTTTCGAGGGTGATCGCGATCATCCGATGACGAAGAGACTGCTCGCCGCCCTGCTCGTCTTGGCCCTCGTAGGGGCCGGACGGCGCGCGTCCGCCAGCGGCGGCGGCGAGCCCTTCGACTTCCTCTTCCTCGACGCGGGCGCGCGGCCCGTCGCCATGGGCGGCGCCTACACCGCGGCCGCCTCCGATTCCGAGGCTCTCCTCTATAACCCGGCGGCCCTCGGGCGCGGCAAGCGCTACGAGACGACGTTCATGCACAACCAGTACGTGAACCCGATTACCCAGGAGTACGTCGGCTTCGCCTCGCCGAGCGGCTGGGGCGCGCAGCTCAACTACCTCAGCTTCGGCCGGGTGAGCCGGACGACGATCGCCAACCCCGACGGCACCGGCGGCACCTTCGGCATCAACGACATGGCGCTGGGCGCCGGCTACGGCCGCGACATGGGCAACGGCCTGCGGCTCGGCGCCGCGGGCAAGTACCTGCGCGAGCAGATCGACAACGTAAGCGCCAACGGCTACGCGGTCGATCTCGGCGGCCTGCTGTCGGTTCGCGGCGACCACAAGTGGACCTTCGGCGCGGCGCTGCAGAACGTCGGGCCGACCGTGAAGTTCCAGCAGGCGAAGGAGAGCCTGCCGTGGAACCTGCGCCTCGGCGGCGCATGCGAGCTCGACTTGCGCGGCGCGCCGGCGACGCTCTCGCTCGATCTCTCCAAGGAGCGCTCCGATTCGCCCGTCATCGCCCTCGGCGCCGAGACGTGGCTCGCGCCCGCCTTCGCGCTGCGCCTGGGCTACAGCCAGCGCAACGACGCGGGTCCCGGAATCACCGCCGGCGTGGGCTGGCGCCGCAAGGACTTCCAGATCGACTACGCGATGACGCCGCTGGGCGAGCTCGGCTCCGCGCACCGACTGAGCGCCACCGTCCGTTGGGGCAAGACCGCCGCGCCGATGCCGGTCGTGCTCGTCAACGGCTCGACGACGACGGTGCCCGCGACGCCGGATCAGCTGCTCGCCACCGTCGACGAGTTCATCCGTCTCGAGATGTTCGCGCCCGCGGAGAAGACGCTCAACGACCTCGCCGCGCAGATTCCCGGCGACGACGTCCGCCACGTGCGCCGGCTCGAGCGTCTCGGCACCGCGCAGCGGCGGCAGGGCAAGATCAACGAGGCGCGGAACTCATACACGGAGGCGCTGACGCTGGCGCTTCGGCTCGGCATGCGCGACCGGTGGGCGGCCGAGGCCTACGCGGGCATGGGCTACTGCCTCGTCGCGCAGGGCAAGAACGATCTCGCCGCGAAGTTCTTCGCGAAGGCGCTGGAAGCCGGCGCGACCCCCGAGACGATCAAGGCGGTCGAGGCCGAGCTCAAGAAGCTGAAGGAGTAGCGGCTAGACGACGTTGCGCTTGAGCCACTCCTGGAAGAACGGGTCCACGATCCGGCACGAGCCGTTGCGCGAGATGAGACCCTCGTCCTCCAGGTACTCCACGACCGCCTGAAGCGTGGAGGCCGACGGCAGCCGGTGCGCGGCGCGGAAGTCCTTGGAGAAGGCTTGCGCCTCGGGCTCCTGCGCGATCGCGGCCAGGAAGCTCTTTCGGGGCTTCGTCAGCCCGCGCCAGATCTGCTCGTAGTAGGCGTCTTCCTGGTCGAGCACCCACTCCGGGATCTCGCGAATATCCTCTTCGGTGACCTTGCGGGAAGACTTCCTCACGCTCCAGAGATGGGCGCAGACGGCCTGGGTGTAATAGGAATAGCCGTGCGTGGCCGCGACGATCGCGCTCGCGGTCTCCTTGTCCATCGTAAACCCGCCCTTCCGGAAGAGCTTGAGCACGTGATCGCGCCACGCCTCCGCGGGAATGGCCCCGAGGCTGAAGATCTTCACGAGGCCGTCGCCCAAGATGTCCTCGATGAGCTTCGGGCGGCTGCTCGAGAGGAGATAGACGACGCTCTTCGTGTCGTTGAGCCGCGCCTTCCACCGCTCGATGACCTTCGGCTCTAGGAAGGAGAGGATCTCAGGGTACTCGTCGAGACAGAGCACGATGCTCCGGCCCGTCTCCTGGGCGATGTGCCGCGGGAGACGGTAGACCTGGTCGGCGATCGCGTGCAGCTGCTCGTCGCCGGAGTCCGGCGGCAGGCGAATGCGATAGCCCCGCGCGTCGGCCGAGACCGAGGAAAGATCGAGCGCGGGCAGGAACTTGCGCGTCGTCGCGAACAGCTCCTCCGGCGTCGACGCCGTCGAGTTGAGCACCGCGCCCGCGAATCGCTCGATCCACTGAATCGGCGAGTGCACGTGCACGAGGTCGAGGTAGGCGGTGAGGAATTTATCCTTCTTTAAGTGCTCGAGGATCGTCTGCGCCATCCAGGACTTGCCGGAGCGGCGGCTGGCGGCGAGCGCGACGGACGTGCCCGACTTCAGCGCTCGCGTCATCTCCGCGAGCGTGTCCTCGCGGCCGCAGAACGCGTCGGCGGTGGCGGCGCCCTTCGAGCGAAACGGGTTGTCGGTCATTTTCGTTTATAGGTCCTTGGACCTATTGACGCATTAGGTCCCACCTGCTAGAATCTTACCAGCTGGATCGTAACGAACGTTACGAAATTTTAGTAACACCTTGCAAGGAGGCAGCATGCAGAACTCGCCGCGCCGGATCCCCTGGGGCACCGTTGGTCTGACCCTCACCGCCGTCGCCGTCGGAGTCGGAATCGGCGTCCTCTACGCCCCGAAGAAGGGCGAAGAGACCCGCAAGGACGTGAAGAACTGGCTCAAGCAGAAGCGGGAGAAGACGAAGGAGCTCTACGCGAAGTCGAAGGAAACCCTCGCCGCGAAGCGCGACCTCATCACCACCGCCTTCAAGGCCCGCCGCAACGGCGCCGAGCACAAGGAATTGGTCGAAGCGTAAGCTTAGGCTAACCCCTCAAAAGAGAGGCCCCCTCCCACACGGAGGGGGCTCTTTTTTGTTCTCTCGACGAGCGAGGGAACTTTTTCGCGTCTCATTCGTATATATGGGTAGGGGGACGCGATGGAGCTCTACTGGAACAACGACCGGATCAATGAGAGCGCGACTAAGGACGGCCTCGAGGCCGCGCTCGATCGACAGGAGATAGAAACCAGCTGCTGGGTCGAACTATATCGCGACGAGCACGACTGGGTTCGAGTTTCTCTGTCGCCGGAACTCGGCTATTTCATGGAGTTCGAGGACGGAAAAGGCCCGGGGATGTGGGGCACCTGGAAGCCCTACACTCGCGAGGAGATCACCCTGGTGCTGTTAGAGTTCATGTCCGGCGCGAAGGCGCACGCTCCGGGCGAGTCCGAAACCGCCGGCGATGACTGGTTCGACGACGACTGCCCGCTGTGCCAGGCGATGAAGCTGGAGTCGGCGCCCCGAAAATAGCGTGGATGCTATGGTCACTTGGCTTAAGCCAAGTGACCGGCGGCGGGGTGGGTTAGTCTTCTTTGCCGGCTTTGACGCGTGGGGGGCGGCCGGCGGCTAGCCAGTTGAGGTATTCGTGGATGAAGGGGTCTAGGGCGCCGTCCATGACGTTGTCGATCTGGGACGTTTCGTGGCCGGTGCGCAGGTCTTTGACGAGCTGATAAGGCATGAAGACGTAGCTGCGGATCTGGTGGCCCCAGGCGATGTCGCCCTTGTCGTCGTAATGCTTTTCGGCGGCGGCGCGCTTTTTGTCGAGCTCGATCTGGTAGAGCCGCGCCTTGAGCATCTTCATGCAGTTCAGCCGGTTGGCGAGCTGCGAGCGCTCGGTCTGGCAGCTGACGACGATGCCGGACGCGAGGTGCGTCAGCCGGACCGCGGTCTCCACCTTGTTCACGTTCTGGCCGCCGTGGCCGCCGGCGCGGAAGGTGTCGAGCTTCACGTCGGAGTCGGAGACCTCGATGTTGATCTCGTCGTCGATGTCGGGCAGCACGTCGCACGCGGCGAAGGAGGTATGGCGGCGCTTGTTCGCGTCGAACGGGGAGATCCGCACGAGCCGGTGCGCGCCGATCTCGCTCTTGAGGTAGCCGTAGGCGTGGTCGCCGCGGACGAACGCGGTGACGTTCCGCACCCCGGCCTCTTCGCCCTTGAGGATGTCGGTGATGACGAACTGCAGGCCGTGGCGCTCGGCCCAGCGGGTGTACATCCGCAGCAGCATCTCGGCCCAGTCGCAGGCTTCCGTGCCGCCGGCGCCGGCGTGGATCGAAAAAATCGCGTCCATCGAGTCGAACTCGCCGGAGAGCTTCAGCCGCGTGTCCATGTCGTCGAGCTGAGTCTCGAGCGACGCGATCGCCGCGTTGATCTCTTTGAGCTCGTTCTCGTCGTCGATCTCGGCGGCCAGGTCGATGTGCGCCTGGATGTCGCCCAGGGCGTGGTTCGATTTGTCGAACTCGCCGATCGTCTTTTTGAGCTCGTTGAGTTCTTTAGATTTCTTCTTGGCTCGTATCGAGTCCGCCCAAAACTCGGGATGCGCGGCTTCGGCTTCGCGCGAGAGGATGTCTTGGCGCTTTACCGGGACGTCGAGAAGCTTCTCGATGCGCCCTAAGAGTTGTCGGGAGCGCCCGAGGCGTTCGGAGGACTCGCGGAAGCGGGGATCGGCCATGACCCGGGTATTCTAAGAAAATTCCCCCCTATTGACAAACGGGGGTTCTTCTGTTATATAGTGAGTAATCACTCACTCACTTATGAGACTTCTAATAAGCCCTGATAAAACAGAGACAAAACTACCAGCCATTATGGACGCGGCCCTTAAACTGTTCGTTGAGAAGGGCATCGAAGCCACCACTACGAAAGACATCGCTCGCGCGGCACAGGTCTCGGAAGGGGCGCTCTACCGGCATTTCGCGAGCAAGGACGAGCTCGCCTGGCATCTCTTTTCCACCAACCTCGGCGCGCTGACGGATGCGCTTTCGGAACGGGTGCTCTCCCTCGCCGGCGCGCAGGAGCGCATCCGCGTCTACCTGCGCGAGTGCTTCGAGCGCTTCGAGGCGGACCCCACGTTGATCCACTTCCTCGTGTTGTCCGAGCACCGCGAGCTCACGCGCTACCGCGCCGAGACGCGCAGCCATCCCGGCAAGCTGCTCGAAACGATCCTCTCCCAAGAGAGTCCTCGCTTGCTCCAAAGCAGTTTGAACTTGCTCCTCGGAGACTTGCATCAACTTGGCTAATTGCCCTATCGCCGCCGGCGCGGTAGCCGCGCCAACGAGTTGTTCGACCGTATTGATCCAATGACCTCGAAGCAACCGGATCTGTTCT
>JACRDR010000467.1 GCA_016212845.1 Elusimicrobiota bacterium | reverse complement strand
GGAACAAAACTCCTTGAATTGGGTCCAATGGGGGCCTATCCTTCGTGAAAGAGATCGGGATGGGCCGGCGTAATAAAGGAGGGGCATGGCCGCCTTGATCGAAGCGGTGTCGTTGAGACGGGAGTTCGGCGAGACCGTCGCCGTCGACGGCATCAGTTTCGCCGTCGAGCAGGGGGCGGTGTGCGCCCTCGTCGGTCCCAACGGGGCCGGCAAGACGACCCTCCTCCGGATGCTGGCCGGCCTGCTCGAGCCTTCGGGCGGCACCGCCGTCATCGACGGCGTCGACCTCCGCGCCGACGCAAGAGAGGTCCACCAAAAGCTCGGCTTCTTGCCCGACACCTTCGGGCTCTACGAGGATCTCACCGCGCGCGAATACCTGGAGTACTTCCATCTCGCCTACCGCCTCGACCCCGCCCGCGTCGAGTCGCGCTCCGCCGACGTCTTGCGCCAGGTCGGCCTGGGGGAGGCCGCCGACAAGCCGATCGACTCGCTTTCGCGCGGCATGCGCCAGCGGCTCGGCCTCGCCCGGACCCTGCTCCACGACCCGCGCCTGCTCCTCTTGGACGAGCCGGCTTCGGGGCTCGATCCCGGCGCCCGCAACGACCTTCAAGAGCTGCTCCAGCGCCTCGCCGGCGAAGGCAAGACGATACTCGTCTCGTCGCACATCCTGGCCGAGCTGGAGAGCTACTGCTCGCACCTCATCATCCTCGACCACGGGCGCCTGGTGTACTCCGGCTCGCTCAAGGAGGCGCGCCAGGAGATGGACCACGCCCGGCGGCTGCGGGTGGCCGCGCTCGGCGATCTGCGCGTCCTGCGCGATCGCGTCCTGGAGTTCCCCGGCGCCTCCGACTGGCGCCTCGACAAAGACGCGGCGACCTTCGAGTTCGCCGGCGACGAGCGCGAGGCGGCCCGCCTTCTCAAGTCGCTCGTGTCGGCGGGCGTCGAGGTGACGGATTTCGGAGAGGCGGGCGGGACGCTGCAAGACAGCTACCTGATGTGGATGGGGAGGGAAACGCGATGACCAGCTCTCTGCTCGCCGGCTATCCGGACGTCGTGCGCTACGGGCGCAGCGAGCTCAAGCCCGCGCGGCTGGTCTTCGGACTGCTCGCGAGCGCCATCGTCGGCTCCTGCGCGCTGGTCACGGCCTGGACCGGCGACGACCCCGCTCTGCTCTTCTTCCAATATATCCTCGGCGCGCAGTCGATCGTGCTTCTCGGCTACGGCACCGCGCGGACCGCGGGTTCGATCATCGCCGAACGCCAGGAGGGGACGTGGGACCTCCAGCGGCTGACCCCGCTCTCTCCCCGGCAGTTGGCGATCGGCAAGCTCGCGGGCGCGCCGATCTACGCGATCTTCCTCGCGCTCACGCTGCTGCCTTGGGCTCTCGCCTGCTTCCTCTTCAGCAAGCCGCTGGAGGTTTCGGTGTTCGTCCGCGGCTACGCGAGCCTCATCGCGGGGATGTTCATGGCGTTCGCCATCGGCCTCGCGATCTCGGCGTACTCGGCCGAGGCGGTCGGGGGCTCCTACTCTTCGACGACCGGCGTGCTCGCGGGACTCTTCGCGATCCAGTCGTTCATGCCGATCGTCGCGGCCGCCGGCGCCAAGGACACGGTCAAGTTCTACGGCGTTCCGCTCGGTCCGGCGTTCCTCTGGGCGGTCTCCTCCGCGAGTCTGGGGGCCTGGGCGTTCTTGAGCGCGAAGTGGCGGATCGGCAAGGAACTGCTCGAGGGGCCCCGGTTCTGGCGGCTGCCCGCCTTCCTCGTCTTCGTGTTCCTGTACCAGTTCGGCTGGGTGGCGCATCAGGCGGCTTTCCCGATCGGGACGCTCTTGCTCGCTCCCGCGCTGTTCGTCTACATGGCCAGCGTGCTCAATTCGGAAAAAGCCGATCACTGGAAGCGCTGGCTCAGGGGCGCCGAGCCCGACGCGCTGTGGCACCGCGCGCCCGTCTGGGTCAACGGCGTCGTCGGCTACGGGATCCTGGCGGCCGTGACTTCCCTGGCGTACATGCGTCCGAACGACGCCGAGTGGCGGCTGTACCCCGCGCTCCAGACGGCGTATCTGGCGCGCGACCTGATGTTCCTGCAGTGGTGCCGGCTGCAGGGCTGGAAGCGCCCCGAGGTGGTCGGGCTGATCTGCATCGCCTTCGCCTACGTCCTGCCCGCGGTCGTCATCGGCTCGAGCGGCATCTGGAGCCTGCGCTACGTCTACATCCCGGTGCCCAACCCGGACCACGGATTCTGGCTGAACGTGCTGCCCGGCCTGCTCCAGGCGGGCCTTATGGCCCGGGTGCTCTACGGCCGGCTGCGTCCGGCGCTTGCCCGCCCCTAGCGGGGTTTGCTTCACTGGGGGCATGGCCAAGGCAACGATCACCGACGTATTCGCGCGCGAGATTTTGGATTCCCGGGGTTTCCCCACCGTCGAAGCGGAAGTGCGGCTTTCCGACGGCAGCCAAGGGCGGGCCGCCGTTCCGAGCGGCGCCTCGACCGGCGAGCATGAAGCCGTCGAATTGCGCGACGGCGACGCCAAGCGCTTCGCCGGCAAGGGCGTGCTCAAGGCGGTCGCCCACGTCGGCGGAGCGCTGAAGTAGGCCCTCACCGGCCGCGACGCCGACGACCAGGAAGGCGCGGACGAGGCGATGCTCGCCGCCGACGGCACCCCGAACAAGGGCAAGCTCGGCGCGAACGCGATCCTCGCGGCCTCCATGGCGCTCTCCCGGGCCGCCGCCGCCAAGAACGAGCTCCCGCTCTACGAGCAGCTCCGGAAGTCCTTCGGCCTCAAGACCTCGGAGTACGTGCTTCCCGCTCCGATGCTCAACGTCATCAACGGCGGCAAGCACGC
Organism: Elusimicrobiota bacterium; assembly: GCA_016212845.1. Classification (GTDB taxonomy): domain Bacteria; phylum Elusimicrobiota; class Elusimicrobia; order UBA1565; family JACRDR01; genus JACRDR01. The sequence goes on along the minus strand of JACRDR010000467.1, from coordinate 1,570 downwards.
CGACAGCGGCCTCGACGTCCAGGAGTTCATGCTGGTGCCCACCGGCGCCTCCACGTTCTCCGAGGCGCTCCGGCTCGGCGCCGAGACGTACCAGGTGCTCAAGAAGCTACTCGCCTCCCGGAAGCTCTCGGTCGCGGTCGGCGACGAGGGCGGCTTCGCCCCGCATCTCAAGTCGAACGAGGAGGCGCTCGTCGTCCTGCAGGAGGCGATCGAGAAAGCCGGCTGCGCGGGCAAGATGAAGCTCGCCGTCGACGCCGCGGCCAGCGAGTTCCACGACGGGTCCACGTACTCTTTCGACGGCAAGCCGCTGACTCCGGAGAAGATGGTGGAATCGTGGGGCAAGTGGATCGAGAAATACCCGATCATCTCGCTCGAGGACCCGCTGGACGAGGACGACTGGAGCGCCTGGAAGCTCCTGACCGCCCAGAGCGGCCGCCGCGCCCGGCTCGTCGGCGACGACCTGTTCGTCACGAACGTGACCCGGCTCGAGCGCGGCATCAAGGTAGGCGCGGGCAACGCGATCCTCATCAAGCTCAATCAGATCGGCTCGGTGACCGAGACCGTCCGCGCGGTGCGCCGCGCGCAGGAGGCGGGCTTTTCCGCGATCATCTCGCACCGCTCCGGCGAAACCGAGGACGCCTACATCGCCGACCTCGCGGTCGCGCTCAACGCGGGCGCGATCAAGACGGGCGCGCCCTGCCGCTCCGAGCGCCTCGCCAAGTACAACCAGCTGCTCCGCATCGAAGCCGAGCTCGGCTCCAAAGCGAAGTACGCGGGAGACCGCTCGTTCAAGCTCGCCGCCGCGGCGGCCGCCTAATTTGGCGGAGCAGCGCCGGATCTTCGGCCCGAACGGGCGCCCATGGTGGCGCCGCGGCTGGGTATGGGGCTCCGTCGCGCTCGTCGTCGTCATGTTCGGCAACTCCGGCTTCCGCCGGCTGATCTCGCGCTGGCGCGAGCTGCGCAAGCTCAAGCACGAGCTCGCGGAGCTCAAGACCGAAGAGGCGAAGCTGCAGGAGCGGATCAAGAGCTCCCAGAAGGCGGGTCCGAGCCTCGAGCGCGCCGCCCGTAAGGAGCTCGGCTACCTCAAGCCCGGCGAGGTCGAGTACCGCTTCCCGCCTCCCAAGAAGGCCGACTGATGTTCCCGCGTCTGATCGACATCGGAAGCTTCCACATCGCGAGCTACGGCCTCTTCGTGGCTCTCGGCTACCTCGCCGCGATCGGCTGGCTGAAAAAGCATCGCGAGGCGATGGGGCTCTCCGAGGACCGCTTCTGGAACCTGATTTACGCGTGCTTCTTCGGCGCCGTGGCCGGCGGCAAGATCATGTTCATCGCTTTGAACTGGCAGGCGTACGCCTCCGGCCAACTGGGCTTCCTCCGCGACTTCCGCTACGGCTTCGTGTTCTACGGCGGCGTGCTCGGCATGCTCGTCACGGGCACGGTCTACGCCCGGCGCGCGGGCATCCCCTTCGCCAAGACGGCCGATTACTTCGGAGTCGTCGCCCCGATCGGACAGGCGATCGGCCGCGTCGGGTGCCTGGCGGCGGGCTGCTGCTACGGCGCGCCGACGAGC
>JACRDR010000466.1 GCA_016212845.1 Elusimicrobiota bacterium | reverse complement strand
GTTAGCACCCGTTTCTCCGATTCGCCAGTCCTTCCCAGGCCAATTCTGAAACGTGCGCGACGCGGCACTCAGGGTAGTATTGGGCCAATCCGTGCGCAAGCTGAAGCAGGCAGGAGGTCGAGGAGGTGGCCACGACCTTCGCGCCGGTGGAGGCGATGTTCGAGATCTTGCGCCGGAGCACCTCGTCGGAGAGTTCGGGCTGGGTGAAGGCAAACGCGCCCGCTCCGCCGCAGCACGCGTCCGATTCCGGCAGCTCGACGAACTCCCGGCAGCAGCCCTTCACGGCCTCGCGTGGGGCGGCCGAGATCCCTTGCCCGTGCTTGGCCCGGCAGGAGTCGTGATAAGTCGCTTTCTCCTCGCGTTTGACCGGACCCGGCTCGATGATCTCGGCGGCGTCCCTGACCCGCTTCGAGAAGGCGTCGGCTCGGGCCTTCCAGTCGGGCTGCTCGAGGAACAGCTGCGGATAGCCCTTAAGATGCGCGGCGCAGGAGGAGCAGTCCGCGACGATCGTCCCCTCCCCCGCCGCCTCGGCGCGCGAGATCGTCCGGCGCGCCATCTCCCGGGCGTCCTCCACCTCGCCGTAGTTGTAGGCGAGAAGGCCGCAGCAGCCGTTATTAAGGAAAGCGGTTTTGCCCTTGGACTCGAGCACCGCCACCGTCGCGCGCCCGACGTTGGGCAGGACGAAGTTGGGGCCGCAGGGCGCGAAGTAGAGCCACCGCGCGCCCTTCGTGTCCGCCAGCTCGGATCGGTCTCGAAGTTCGTGCGCCAGGAGCCCGTCCGGAACGGTCTCCAAGTGCTCCTCGGCGACCGCGAGGCCCGGCATCCCGAGCAGGTCCAAGAGACCGAGACGGGCGACGAGCCGGGACAAACCCAGCCGCTTGAGCGCGTACGCGACGCGCAGGAGCGTTTCGAAAAGCCGCGGCTTCTCCATGAGAAGCCAGGTCAGGAGCCGGGCGGTCGCGGGCGCTCCGCCGCCCCGGAGAAGCCGGCGGCCCTCCAGCACGAGATCGGGCACGCGGACGTGCGCGTAGCAGGCGGTCGAGCAGGCGCCGCACAAGAGGCATGTGTCCAGGAACTTCGCCGCGGACTTCGGATCGGCGAGCTTGCCCTCGAGAAGCAGGCGCAGCGCCTGGTTGCGTCCTCTGGGCGAGAGCCCTTCCTCTCCGGTCGCGACATAGGTCGGGCACGCCTGCTCGCAGTAGCCGCAGCGGCTGCACTGGCTCACCGCGTCGTAGGTGGATTTCTCGCCGAGCCCGGTCTGCAGGCGGCGGAGCATGCCCTTGTCGCTCACGGGTTCATTGTACCGAACACGGAAGGGTTGAGCCGGTTATCCGGGTCGAACGCGCGCTTGAGCGCGCGATGCCATCGGCCGGGAGAGAAGGTCCGCGCGTGTTCCTTCGCCTCGAGCCACGCGGGCGGCCGGGGCAGCACGCGCAGCGTCACATCGAGCAGCACCGCGTAGGCGCCCCAAGAACCGAGCAGGACTTTCAGGAGATCGTAGCCGGCGACGTTCTTGACGACCTTGCCGCCGAGTTCGACGACCGCGCCGTTGGAAAGCAGGGCGCGGCAGCCGAGCAGGTTGTCGCGCAGCCCTTCCACCGACTTGCAGGCGATCGCGCCGCCGAGCGTGCCCGCGCCCCGGCCGAACGGAAGATGGAAGCCGTCCTTGGCCAAGCGCGCGCGCAGTTCCTCGAGGCGGACGCCCGCCTCGACCGTCGCGGTGTAGTTGGAGCGGTCGAGCTCTAGGATCGAGTCGAGCCCCGCGGTGGAAAGCGTCTCGAGTCCGGGCTCCGCCTTCGCCTTGCTGCCGGAGCCCGCTACCCGGAAAGACCTGCCCGAGCGAGCGCGCTCGACGAGCTTTTTCGCCGCGGCGGTGAGCTCTCGTTTCGGCGCGCGCACCGGGGCCGTCTCCGCTTCCGAGGGGATGAGCTTGTCGGGGTTCGAGATGCCCTTCGGGTCGAACGCCGCCTTCACGCGGCGGAAGAGGGCGAGGGTCTCGGGCGTGAACAGCCAGGCCATCGCCGCGCGCTTGTCGGCGCCGATGCCGTGCTCGCCCGAGAGCGAGCCTCCGAGCTCGACGCACGATTGAAGGATCTCGAAGCCGGCCGCCTTGACCCGCTTCACCTGCTCCGGATCCCGCTCGTCGTAGGCGATGTTCGGGTGCAGGTTGCCGTCGCCCGCGTGAAAGAGAAGCGGCACGGTGAGGCCGGTGCGCTGCGCGAGTTCTCTGACGCGGCGCGCCGCCTCGGGCAATTGCCCTCGCGGCACGACGCCGTCCTCCACCAGGACGTTCGGCGCGATGCGGGCGACCGCGGCGTAGGCGCCCCGGCGGCCCTCCCAGAGGCGCTCCCGCTCCGCGAACGCGGTCGCGCGGCGAATTTCGCCGGCGCCGTGGCGGCGGACGATCTCGTCGACGCGGATCGCCTCGGACTCCGCCTCCGCGCCGTCGAGCTCGATGAGCAGGACCGCCTCCGCCTGCGGATAGCCGGCGCGGCAGTACGCCTCGATCGAATCGACCGTCATGCGGTCCATCGCTTCGAGCACGCGAGGGACGACGCCGGAGGCGACGATATCGGAAACGCATTCGATGGAGGCGGCGATCGTCGGGAAGCCCGCCAGTATGGTGACGATCGTCTTCGGCGCGGGCAGCGTCTTGAGCCACGCGCGAGTCACGACGCCGAGAGTCCCCTCCGAGCCCACCAGGAGGCCCGTGAGGTCCGGCCCCGGCTCCTCGGCGAAGAAGCGGTCCACGCCGCCGTCGGGCATCACGGCCTCGACGCCGAGAACGTGGTTGGTGGTCGTGCCGTATTTCAGGCAGCGGGGCCCGCCCGCGTTCTGCGCGATGTTGCCGCCGATGGTGCATACGCGGAAGGACGCCGGATCGGGCGCGTAGAACCGGCCGATCTTCTCGAGCTCCTTTTGGAGCTTGAGGTTCACGACGCCGGGCTCGACCACCGCGCGGCCGCCGGAGTCCTCGATCTCGAGCACGTGGTCGAGCGGCGCGAGCGCCAGCACGACGCCGCCGCGCGCCGGGATCGCCCCGCCGCAAAGGTTGGTGCCCGCTCCGCGCGCGACGAACGGCACGCCGCGCTCCGCGCACCATTCCACCGCGCGGCGAACCTCGTCGGTCCGGCGGGCGAGCACGACCGCGTCGGGCCGCGCACGCTCGAGCGCGCCGTCGTAGGAGTAGGCGTGGAGGTCGGCGTCGGAGGTCAGCAGCTTGCCGCCGGCGAGCGCCCGCTCGAGTTCGAAGGCGTCGACGGGAGCGCTCACGGCGCTTCTTCGTCGGGCGCGAGTCCGAACGGTCTCGGCTTGGGAGGAGCCTTGATCGTCGGAGGCTTCGGCGGCGGCGGAGGCGGCAGCGGCGGCGCTCCGGTGAGCGGCCGCGGCGCGGGAGTCATCGCCGGCATCGGCGTGGGGGTCGAGAACGGGTTCTTCATGGGCGGCGGCGCCGTCG
>JACRDR010000463.1 GCA_016212845.1 Elusimicrobiota bacterium | reverse complement strand
GCGGCCATCGCCCACGCCGAGCCCTGGGCGCGCGCCGCGGTCGAAGAGACCAAGATGGGCCGCTGGCAGGACAAGGTCCAAAAGAACCTCATCTGCGCCCGCAAGACGCCCGGCGTGGAAGACCTCCAGTCGCGCTCCTACACCGGCGACACCGGCCTGACCCTCGTGGAGTACGCGCCCTACGGCGTGGTCGGCGCGGTGACGCCCTCGACGAACCCCGCCGCGACCATCATCAACAACTCGATCTCGATCCTCTCCGCCGGCAACTCGGTCGTCTTCGCGCCGCATCCCGCGGCCCGCAGGATCTGCCAGGAAGCGATGCGCGTGCTGCACGAGGCGGCGGTCGGCGCCGGCGCCCCGGCCTCCATCATCACCACGATCGACAAGATCACGCAGGACGTCACCAAGGACCTCCTCGCCCACCCCGGCGTGCAGGTCAACATGGTCACCGGCGGTCCCGCGATCGTGAAGGTCGCGATGACGGTCGGCAAAACGTGCAAGACGATCGCCGCCGGCCCGGGCAACCCGCCCGTCGTCGTCGACGACACCGCGATCTTCCCGAAGTGCGCGCAGGACATCATCTTCGGCGCGAGCTTCGACAACCAGGTGCTCTGCACCGCCGAGAAGGAAGTCATCGTGACGCAGGCCGCGCGCGAGCGCTTCCTGGCTGCGATGCGCGCCGACTCCCGCGCCTTCGAGCTCAACCCGTCGCAGCTCGAGGCGCTCACCAAGCTCGTGATCAAGGAAGGCGGCCGCGGCTGCAAGGATCCCGTCCTCAATCGCGACTACGTCGGCCGCGACGCCTCGGTCATCGCGAAGGGCATCGGCTTGACGATCCCCGATTCCGCGCGGCTCCTGTGGGCCGAAGTCCCGAACGATCACCCGCTGGTTTGGACCGAGCAGCTCATGCCGGTGCTGCCCGTGACCGCCGTCAAAGACGTCGACGCGGCGATCGAGCTCGCCTACGAGGCCGAAGGGCTGAACCACCACACCGCCGCGATCCATTCCACCAACGTCGACGCGCTCACCAAGATGGCGCGCCGGATGCAGTGCTCGATCCTCGTCAAGAACGCGCCGACGCTCTACGGCCTCGGCATGGGCGAGGGCTACGCCTCGATGTCGATCGGCACGCCGACGGGCGACGGCCTCACCAAGACGAGCCACTTCGCGCGCCCGCTGCACTGCGCGCTCGTCGGGTACTTCCGGATCGCCTGATGAAGTACGCGCGACTCGGAAACACGGGACTGGTCGTCAGCCGGCTTTCCTTCGGCTCGATGACCTTCGGCTCGGGCCAGGGGCCGATGGGCCACGTGTGGAAGACGGGGCAGAAGGACGCGGACGCGCTGGTCGGCCGCTGCCTCGACGCGGGCGTCAACCTCTTCGACTCCGCCGACATGTACTCGGGAGGGGAGAGCGAGGAGATGCTCGGCCGCGCGCTCGGCACGCGCCGCCAGGAAGTCGCGCTCTGCACGAAGGCAGGCTTTCGCGCCTCCAACTCCCAGCTGCGCACCGGCCTCTCCGCCCGCCACCTCCTGCTCCAGTGCGAGAAGAGCCTAAAGCGCCTAGGCACCGACTGGCTCGACCTCTTCGTCGTGCACCGCATGGACCCCTTCACGCCGCTCGAGGAGACGCTTCGCGCGCTCGAAGACCTGGTGCGCTCCGGCAAGGTCCGCTACATCGGCTACTCGAACTGGCCCGCGTGGATGGCGGGTCTCGCCGTCGGCATCCAGGCCGCGCGCGACTGGTCCCCGTTCACCTCGGCGCAGATGTACTACTCGCTCGCCGGCCGCGACGTCGAGCGCGACACCGTGCCCCTGATGAAGGAAGCCGGCATCGGCATGATGGTTTGGAGCCCGCTCGCCGGAGGCTTCCTCACGGGGCGCTACACGAGGAAGGATCCCCAGGGCGCCGGCGGCCGGCTTTCCGAGCCCGACTTCCTCCCGACCGATCGCGAGCGCGGCTGGCAGCTGATCGACGCGATGGGCGAGATCGCCAAGTCGCGCAAGGCGTCGGTCGCCCAGATCGCGCTCGCGTGGCTCCTCGCCAAACCGTGGGCCACGACGATCCTGCTCGGCGCCTCGAAACTTTCCCAGCTCGACGACAACCTCGGCGCCGCCGACCTGGAGCTCGCCGCGGACGAGGTGCAGCGCCTCGACGCTTTGACCGCGCCCTCGCCCCTTTATCCGGACTGGTTCAACGACAAAACCGCGGATGTGAAAACCCGTGAGGCCTTAGGAGTCTGAAATGAACGCCAATATCGCCATCGCCATGATCGAGACGTCCTCCATCGCCAAGGGCTACGAGGCCTCGGACGCCATGTGCAAGATGGCCTCCGTGACCCTCGTGAAGACGACGGTCGTCGCCCGGGGCAAGCTCACGATCCTCATCTCCGGCCCGGTCGGCGAGGTCGAGTCGGCGCTGCGCGCCGGCATCGAGACCGCCAAAGACACGGTCGTCCACCAGTTCATCATCCGCAACGTGCACCAGCAGGTGCTCGACACCCTCGAGAAGCGCAAGCCCGCGGAGACGCTCGACGCGGTCGGCATCATCGAGACGAAGGAAGCGATCGCCGCCATCCAGGCCGCCGACGCCGCGGCCAAGGCCGCCTCGATCCGTCTTCTCGAGACCAAGGCGGTCGTCGGCGGCGGCAAGGGCATGGTCACGCTCACCGGCGAGATCGGCGCGGTCCGCTCCGCCGTCGCCGCCGCGATCGCCGCCGTCCCGAAGGGCATGCTGGTGACGCAGGTCGTCATCCCGCAGCCCGACAAGCAGCTCTTCGCCGCGGTGGGGAAGTGATGAAGCTCGTCATCGGCTCCGATCACGGCGGCTTCGAGGCCAAGGAGAAGCTCAAGAAGTTCCT
>JACRDR010000468.1 GCA_016212845.1 Elusimicrobiota bacterium | reverse complement strand
GCCGCCGCGAGCTTCGGCTCGGCCAGCCGCTCGAGCGCGGCGGCCAGGGCCGCCTCGTCGCGGCTCTCGGCGACGACGAGCCCGTTGACCCCGTCTTCGAGGAGCTCGCTGACGCCGCAGCGCGCGGTCACGAGCACCGGCGTCCCGCAGGCCATCGCCTCGAGCGCGGTCATGCCGAAGGTCTCGTAGTGCGCCGCGAGGACGAACGCGTCGGCGGCGCGGTACGCGCGCTCGGGCTCGGGGGTCTTCGTGAGAGTCTTGAGCCGGCCGGCGGCGAGCAGCGCGGCGGCGCCGGGGTGCTTTTCGGCGCCGGCGTCGCCGACGACGACGAGCACGGCGCGCGACGGAAGCTTGGCAGCGGCGAAGGCGTTGATGAGGCCGCGGATGTTGCGGCGTTCGGGGTCGCCTGAAATCAACGAGAGATAAACGACGGCGTCTTTCGGCAGGTTGAGGGCTCGCCGCAGTTCTGTCCGGTCGGCCTCCCGGCCGACCGGAGAGAAGCGATCCGCGTCCACGCCGAGGTAGATCACCTCCACGCGCTTCGGCTCGACGGCGTAAAACTTCGCGAGATCCTCCTTCGCGCGGCGGGAGACGGTCACGATGCGCCGCACCCGGGAGCGGTCGAACTGCCTCTTTCGCACGAAGAGCGTGCCGGAGGAGCCGACCTTGGCGCGGCCCGTGTGGTGCGCCTCGGCGGCGTCGACGTTGTTGACCGTCAGCACGTCCTGGCGCGTGAGGTCTCCGTGGCCGTGCAGGATGTCCGCGCGCATGCGCCGGGCCGCCAGGCGCGCGGCCAGGTCGAAGCTCCAGGCGCGGAGCGTCGAGGAGAGGGGGAGCATGCCGACCCGCTTAGACGGCACGCCCGGGCAATCGGGCTTCGGCGTCTTGTGCGCGAGAAGCTTCACCTGATGGCCCGCCTTCGCCGCCCCGATCGCCAGGGCGCGCGCGACCGTGACGGTCCCGCTGAGGCCGCGGGCGTCGCGCAGGGCGATGGCGATGCGGAGAGGGCGCGCTAGAATCGGGCTTTCCCCCGGGTCAGGTTCAGGTGGAAGTCGAATCGGGTGTCGTCCCCGCGGATAAAGAGGCGCTTGATCGGACCGTGCGCGTCCGCGTTCCACGGCCAGGCGGTGATGCCCTGCTTGATGCCGAAGTCGTAGCGGTAGCCCGCGTCGCGCGCGGCCTTCCGTATCGCCGGAACGTAGGCGCCCGCGCCGTAGGGGTACGCGAACCCCCGCATCGGGACGCCGAGCTTCTCCTCGAGCCGCTTTTTGCTCTCCTGCATCTCCCAGGACGCCTCTTCGAGGGAGACCGCCGGAAGGTTCCGGTGCTTCATGGTGTGGGACCCGAACTCGACGAGGCCGGAGTCCCGCATCTCGAAGCACTGCGCCCAGGTAAGCATGCGGATCCACGGCTCGCTCTTGGGGTCGTGCCAGGAGTTGTGGCTGTCGATCGTCTCGTAGACGAGGAAGATGTTCGATTTCACGCCGAGCGCCTTCATGATCGGGTAGGCGATCTCGTAGTTGTTGGCATAGCCGTCGTCGAAGGTGACGAGCACCGGGTTCGCCGGCAGCGTCGCCTTGCCGAGCTCCGCGTCCTCGAGGTCCTTGAAGAGGATCGGGCTCCAGCCGTTTCGGAGCAGGTACTTCATCTGCCACTCGAACTCGGAGGCGGAGACCCAAAGCTTGCCGAGCTCGGTCGGCTCCGGCGGGTCGCCGACTTTGTGGTACATGAGGGCGGGGACGCCGCCGGTGACGATCGGCCTCCACCAGTTCCAGCGGCAGGAAGCGCCGATGGCGGCGGCGGCGCCGAGGTAGGGCAGCGCGGTCTCAAGCATGGGTTCGCTCCAACTCCCTTAATTTTACGTATTTGATCCACGTATGGAAGGACGACAAGCCGGCGTACACGACTCCGGCGCGTCCGTCGAGGAGCCCCAGCTTGAGGATCAGGCGGACGAAGAGCTCCCAAAACGGCAAGAGGTGGTGCAGGAAATGGGCGCGGCGGCCGAGCGCCCAGCGCTTCTCGGCCGCGAGCGTCGTGTAGCGGGCGAGCTTGTCGAGGTACTCGTCGAGGTCGCGGTAGGGGATATGGCGGATGCGTCCCGAGGTCCGGGCGACGCGTCCCGCCACCTCGAGCCCCTCGTGAAGGCCGCCCCCGACGAAGCGGCCCGTGCCGCGGCGGACGAGCCGGAGGTGCTTTTCGGAGCCGAGGCCGCCGAAGCGCAGCACCCGCCCCATGAACTCGACCTCGAAGGGGATTACCCAGCCGTCGGCGTCGCCGGAGGCGAGCGCGCGCTCGAGCTCGGCCGCGAGCTCGGGCGTCACGCGCTCGTCGGCGTCGAGCGAGAGGATCCAGGTCTTCGTGGCCTGCTCCAGCGCGAACTGCTTTTGGCCGGCGTAATGGTCGAAGTCGCGGGTCGTGACGATCGCGCCGCGCGCTTTCGCGAGCTCGACGGTCCGGTCGGTGGAACGGTTGTCGACCACGACGACCTCGGCCGCGAGCCCTTTCACGCTGTCGAGGCAGCCCTCGATGTCGTGTTCCTCGTTGAGCGTGATGACGACGACGGAAAGGTCCTTCATCGCCCCACCGTCTCGTAGATCTTGAGCACCGCGTCCGCGTTCTCGGCGAGGCTGAAGCGCTCGAGCTGTCCGAGCCCCGCGGAGGCGAGCTTGCGGGCGAGCGGCGGCTCCTGGAGCAGTCGCGCGATCGCGCCGCCCAGCGCCTCGGGATCGCGCGGCGGCACGAGGAGCGCGGTCCGGTCGTCCTCGACCACCTCCGGGATGCCTCCGGCGGTGGTGGCCGCGATCGGCGCGCCGCAGGCGAGCGCCTCGAGCAGGACGCTGCCCATGCCCTCGCCCCAAGACGAGAGCGCGAAGACGTCGAGCGTCCGCAGCCAGTCCTGCGGGCGCGGCTGGCTCCCCGTGAACCGGACGGAGGCGCCGAGGCCGAGACGCCGGGCGAGCGTCTCGAGCTCCGCGCGCAGTGGCCCCTCGCCCACGATCCAAAAGACCGCGTTGGGCCGGCGCTTCGCGACGACGGCGGCCGCCTTCAAGAAGTTCGCCTGGTCCTTGTGCGGCACGAGGGCGGCGACGTTGCCGATCCACGGAGCCTCCGCGTCCGCCTTCCAGGCCTCGGCGAGCCGGGCGCGGAGCGAGGCGCGCTCGGCGGGAGAAGCGGGGGAGAACGCCTCGGCGCCCGCGGTCTTCGCCTCGGCGGCGTCCGCCGGGATCGCGTCCGGGACCACGGCGATCTTCTCCGGCGGCATGCCCTGGTCTTCGAGGAGCCGGCCGATCGCGCCCGACACGGCGATCACGCGGCCGGCCGCTTGGTATTTGAGGCGGCGGCTGAGAAGTCCCGAAAGCTTGAAGTCGACGCGCCGGTGGACGACGCAGGGCGGTCCGCCGGCCTTCGACGCGAGCACGGCTAGCGCGGCCGTGTGTCCCGTGTGGGCGTGGAGCACCGCGTCCGTTTCGGCGCTTTCGGCCGCGCGGCGGAGCTTGAGAGCGGAGACCGGGTCCCATTCGCCCAAGAACGGGAGGTTCATCACGGCCAGACCGCGGAGCCTCGCTTCCTTCTCGAGCGCGCTCCCGCGGCGGCACACGACGGTGTTGTCGTGCCCGCGGCGGCGGAGCTCGCAGGCCAGGTAGAGGAGCTGGCGCTCCCCGCCCCGGAACCCGCGCTCGCTATCGAGATGAAACAGCGCGTAGCGTCTTGTCGTAGAAGCTCTCCGTTTCCTTCACGAAGCGGGGTAAGGCGAACTCGGACTCGAAGCGGCGGCGCGCGCCTTGCCCCAGCCTCCGCCGGCGGGCGGCGTCTCCCAGAAGCGCCGCGATCGCGGTGCCCAGCGCCCGGGGATCCGCCGGCGCGACGAGGTGGCCGCTCTCCTCCGTCACGAACTCGGGCAGGCAGCCGACCGCGGTGGCGATCACCGGACGCCCGGCGGACATCCACTCGACCGCCACGCGGCTCACGGCTTCCGAGCCCGTCGAGGCGACGACGCCCAGGTGGCAGGTCCGCATGAACTCGACCGCGTCGGGCACGTGCCCGAGGACCTCGACCCGGCCCCGCAGCCCCAGGTTGGACACGAGCGCCTCGATGCGCGCGCGCTTCACGTTCTCTTCCCGGCCCGCGATGAGGAACTTCGCGTCCGGATGCTTCAGGGCGACGTCGGCGGCGGCCTTCAGAAAATCGGCGTGGCCCTTCACCGGGTCGAGGCGGGCGACGATGCCCACGCGCAGCGGGCCCTCGGGCTCGGGCCGCGCTTCGCCGGACTCGAAGCCGGGATGGATCGCGGCGGCCGCTCCCGCGAAGGAGGGAAACTGCTCGCGGAACTGGCTCAGGATGAGCTGGGTCGGGGCGATGAAGCCCGCCGTGCGCGACCACAGCACTCCGCCCGCCGGCCCGCGGCGCACGGGGCGGGCGTCGGCTCGGGTGCGCACGACCTTCGGGCCTTCGGAAAGCGACTTGGCGATGGCGAGCGCGAGCGTGTGCGAGGAGCCGGTGTGCGCGTTGATCAGCTCCACGCCGCTCACCGCGCGGCGGAGCCCCCAAAGGTCGGTGACGCCGCCGAGAGGACGCGTCTTGAGGCCGAGCCGGGCGGCCTCCAGGATCGGGAAGCAGCCGGGGCGTCCCCAGACCTCGACGTGGTGGCCGGCGGCCGCGAGGCCTCGCGCGGCCGAGAGCGCGTAGTGGACGATCCCGCTGTCGTACGGCTCGTCGACGACGTGCGCGAGCTTCATCGCGCGGCCGCCTCGCGGGAGGCGTCTCGGGAGGCGAGCATCTCCCGCGCGCCCGCGAACGCCTCCTCGGTCGAGATGAGCTTCATGCAGAGGAAATGGCCGTGCGGGCAAGAGCGGCCGCCGTGAAGCCCGCACGGGCGGCAGTCGAGGTCTTTTTCGAGCACGCGATGGTCCGGCCCGTACGGAAAGAAGCCGAGCTCGCGGGTCGTCGGGCCGAAGAAGGCGAGCGTCGGGACGCCGGACGCGGTCGCGATGTGCATGGGCCCCGAGTCGTTGGTCGCGAAAAGCGCGAGCCGGGGCATGAGCGCGATGAGTTCCGCGAGAGACGTCTGCCCGGCCCAGTTGAGCACCTTCTCGCCTGAGGCCTCGGCCACTTTCGCGCACAACGCCTTGTCTCCGGGCCCTCCCACGAGCACGATGCGGGCGCGCTCTTCGCGGGCGAGCCGGCGCGCGAGCTCCGCGAAGCGCTCCCAGGGCCAGCGCTTCGTCGCCCACACGGAGCCGGGATGAAGCCCGATCAGGCGGGAGCCCTCGAGGACGCCCTCCGCCGCGAGCCGGGCGGAGATCGACGAGCGCGCCGCGGGGTCCGGCTGAAGATAGACGGGCTCGCCGGCTCCCTCGGAGCCGAGCCCGGGCGCGAGGGGGAGGAGCAGGCTGAGATTCCTCTCGAGATCGTGCATGCCCCAGGTGAATGGGATGGCGCGCGTGAAGAAGCGCCCGCCCGCGCTGGAGGAAAACCCCACGCGTTCGGGGACGCCGGAGAGCCGGACCGCGAGCGCGGAGCGGAAGGAGCGGTGCGGCACGAGCGCGAGGTCGAAGCGTCCTTTCTTCAGCTTCCGCACGAGGCCGAAAATCGAGCCGAACGCTTTCTTGTCATCGGTCCACGTCTCGTCGACCCACGGCGAGCCGCGGAACAGCTCCGCGCAGTCCGGGCGGGTGACGATCGTGAGCCGGGCCTTCGGGAATGCCGCCTTGATCGCGCGAGCGAGCGGCACGGTGAGCGTCGCGTCGCCGAGGAAAGCGGTCTGGAGCACGAGGATGTTCTTCGGCTCGCGCTCGAGCGGCTCGGCGCGGGCGTCGCCGAGCTTAAGCGCGCGGCCGGCGGGGCGCACGCCCCAAGCCGAGAGCGCCGCCAGATAGCGGTCGAGGGTGTGGCGCGCGAGCGCGGGGCTCGACCAGCCGAACGCGACGAACAGCCGCCGCGCCAGCGCGTCCTTCTTGTAGCCCGCTTGGGCGGGGATGCCCGAGAGCCAGCGGATGAGCCGGGAGCGCAGGTTGCCGTGAAGGTCGAGGAGATGGGTGAACTTGCGCGCTCGAATCCGGCTCAGAGCGTCGCCGAAGCCCTCGAACGGCATGACCTCGTCCACGCACGGATGTCCCTGGAGCACGGTCGCGAACGCCGGCTTCACCAGGACGGTGATCCGGCAGCCGGGCCAATGCTGCTTCAGGCTGCGATAGACGGGGACGGTGAGGGCTACGTCGCCCAGGGAGGATAAGCGGACGACGAGAATGTCGGGCCCCGAATGCGAAAAAGCCACGACAAATTATAGCACTTTTTAAAGACGGGCTTCGGGGAGCGCTTCCCGGAGGAAAGAGGCGGTGCGGCCGGCGGCGCCGGAGAACGATTCGGCCGTCTTGAGCGCGAGCTCTCCCGTCCGCTTGCGGGCTCCGGCGTCCTCGATCCAGGCGGCGAGCTTCGCCGCGAGCTCCTTGGAGTCTTTCACCCGCGCGGCGCCGCCCTTGAGCAGGGCTTCCGCGGGCGCCTGGATCGACCCGGTATGCGGGCCGAAGAGCACCGGGACCCCGGCCGCCGCCGGCTCGAGCAGGTTATGTCCGCCGACCGGCACCAAGGTCCCCCCGACGAAGGCGGCGTCGGAGGCTCCGTAGAACGCCCGCAGCTTGCCCAGCTGGTCGATGACGAGGCATTGGGCGGGGCCGGATGAGGGCGCGGACGCCTTCCCCGAAAGGTTCGCGAAAGGAATGCCGCGCGCCGTGAGGTCGCCGTCGGCGGGGCTTTCGACATGTCGGGGAGCCAGCACGAGCCGGAGGTTCGGGAAGCGCGGCCGAAGGGAGTCGAAGGCCTCGACGATCTTGGCCGTCTCCTCTCCGGAGCGGACGCTGCCCGCGCACCAG
>JACRDR010000474.1 GCA_016212845.1 Elusimicrobiota bacterium | reverse complement strand
CGTTTTTAACGGGTAAGGCTTAGGCGTTGACCATCTTCGCCCGGGAGATGTCGCCCTTCTTGTCCAGGTAGTACAGGTAGCCGGACTCCTTCTTCACGCCGACCTTCGCCACCTTCTCCGGCTTACCGCCCTTCTTGCCGCCGCGGGCCATCTTGGCGCGCGACACGTCGCCTTGCTTGTCGACGTAATAGAGGAAACCCTCTTCACGCTTCACGCCGGCCTTCGCCACTTTCTCCGCCATGTTGTAAGTTCCTCCGTCAGGGATTTTGACGTCATCCCTTGGATACGCCGAGCATACATAACCGTGTTTTAGTATGCAAGGATTTTCTCGTCGAGGGCTCGTCGACCGTCGGTACCGTCGGACGACGAGCGCTCGGGGTTTCCCCGAGCGCTGGGGACTGACTACGACCTCAAGTTTGCCCGTTGGCAAACTTAAGGTCGGGGTCTGTCCCCAAGCGTTCTATAAAAGGGGAAAGCGAATTCCGTCGGAGGATTCTTCGTGAAGCGAGGCGTGCCTTACTTGCCGGGCGTGCGGAACAAGCCCATCTGCGGTTCGGTCGGCTGCGTGATGAGCTGCTCTTTCAGCCACTGATCGACGAGCGGCTTCGAGAACCGGTATTGCCGGCCGATGCGGGAGGCGGGGATCTTCTTTTGGCGGATGAGGTTGTAAATCTTCGAGCGGCCCATGCCGAGATACTGGGCGAGAGCCTTGATATCCATCACCTCGGGCGGGGGCCCGAGGTTCTTCCGCACCGTCTTCTTTCGTCGTTTAGCCACGTCTTTTCGTGTCTTTTAGCGGACTACGTCGGAAGTGTACGTCATGTGTTATTTACTGTCAAGTTCTATTTGGTCCCACCAGCCCCCGGGAGGCGGCACGCCGGGTTTGGCCGAGAGCTCCGCGGTTCCCTCGTATACGGAAAGGGCGGCTTCTCCGGCGGCGTCGACGGAAACCTCGGCTCGTCCCGCGCGCAGCTGCGCGGCCGCGCGGGGCGTCATGACGCGCGCCAGTCCGGTCAGGCCCTCGGTGGGCGCCTGCCAGTAGACCCGCCCGCGCTCGAGCGTGAAGGCGGACTGCTGGGGGACCGCGCGGGGCGCCTGGAGCACCCGGAGTGAGCTCGAGGGGCCGACCACGAGGAGGGAGCCGTCGTGAAAGCGCAGCTCCGCGCGGCCCTCCGCGACCGCCACCTGGTCGCCCTCGCGGAGGGCGGTGCCCGGCTTGAGCGGCAGGGTCTCGCCCCCGCGGACCAGCTGAGCGCCCAAGTCCCGGGCGGCCACGAGATCGGAATCCTGCGGGCGGGCGGCGGTCGCCGCTTCCTTGAGCGCCTCCTCCCACGCGCGTGCGCGCGCGACCGCGGCCTGGGCGGAGGCGCGGACCGGGCCCGAAGACGGCGCGACGCTGAGCCGGGCCTCGGCGGCCCGCTTTTCCTGCGCCGCGGTCTGCGCCGCCTGCCCCAACCGGGGCGGCATCGGTCCTTCGGCGGCGAAGGCGGGTCCGAATAGGAGGGTCAAGGCGAGCCAGGGGAGGGTCATACCGGGGAATATAAATAATTGTACGTCGAGCGGACAATTTGCTATCGTTTCGGTCTATGCCTATCTATGAGACGGTCGTCGTGGTCAAACCCCAATTCTCGGATCCCGAAGTCGTGGAGCTCATCGAGAAGACGAAGAAGGTCATCTCTAGCGAAGGTGGGGAAATCCTCGGCGAAGACAAGTGGGGCCGGCGGAAGCTGACCTACCCCATCAAGCAGGCGCGCGAGGGCTTTTACGCCTACCTGAAGTTCCAGGCGCCCACGCAGACGCTCGGGAAGCTGAACCACCATTTCCGCGTCGTCGACTCCTTCCTCCGCACGCTGACCGTGGAGGCCAAGGAGCGGAAGCTGCAGCCCGTGAAGGCCAAGGCCGCGGCATGACCGGCGTTCGTCTCCCCGAGATCAACGTTTGCGTCCTGAGCGGACGCGTGACGCGCGACGCCGAGTTGTTTTTCACTCAGGGCGGCACGGCGAAGCTCACCGTTCCGATCGCGGTCAATCGCCGCGTGAAGGACTCCAAGTCCGGCGAGTGGAAGGACGACACGTTCTTTATCGACTGCGTGGCCTGGAAGGAGTTGGCCGAGCGCTCGAAGGACAAGGCCAAGAAGGGCGCGCCCATCGTCGTCGAGGGCCGCATTCAGGGCCGGAAGTACGAGGATAAGAGCGGGCAGCAGCGCTCGGTGCTGGAAGTGGTGGCCAACCGCATGCAGTTCTTGGCTATGGCGGGCTCGACTTCGGGAACTTCCGAAGCCCCTGCCGGCGAAGGTGGAGCGGCTCCGGCCGGCTCCGGAGACCTAGAGGAGGTTCCGTTTTAATGGCGGAAGAGACGACTCAGACCAATCAACCCGCGGCCCCTACGGCCGCACCCACGGCCGGATCGGCGCCCTCGGGCGCCCCTCGGCGCCGCGGACCGTTCGCGCCCCGGCGGAAGGTGTGCCGGTTCTGCGCGGAGAAGATCCACGACATCGACTTCAAGCAGGTTCCGATCCTGCGCACGTTCACCACGGAGCGCGGAAAGATCCTGTCGAGCCGGGTCACCGGAACTTGCGCGACGCACCAGCGTCAGCTGGCGCGGGCGATCAAGCGGGCGCGCAACCTCGCGTTGCTCCCGTTCGTCGCTTCTTAGCCCCGCAGGCCCCCGCGGGGCCGAGGAAGGCGGGGGCGAAATCGTTTCACAAGGATTGTTTTTGAGGTAACTAACATGAAGGTCATTCTCCGTTCCGACGTCGACAATCTCGGCCGCGCGGGCGACATTAAGCAGGTCGCCGCCGGCTACGCGCGCAATTTCCTCATCCCGCGCAAGATGGCCCAGCTCGCCACCCCCGAGGCCATCCAGTGGTACGAAAAGGGCGCCGAAAAGCGCGCCAAGCTCCGCGAGAAGGCGGCGTCGAAGGCTCAGGAGACCGCCGGCAAGCTCGCCGGAGTGCACCTGTCCTTCTCCCGCCAAGCGGGCGGCGAAGGCAAGCTGTTCGGTTCCGTCGGCAAGTCCGACATCGCCGACAGCCTCAAGGCCTCCGGCTTCACGATCGACAAGAAGGCCATCGTCATGGCCGCCGCCATCAAGGAAGTCGGCGAGCACGAGATCGAGCTGAAGCTCGCCCCCGAAGTCTCCGCCAAGATCAAGGTCAGCGTAGTCGCCCGAGCTTAAGAAGCGGTCGCCATGGCCGCTCCACAGCCTCAGGTACCGCCACAGGCGCTCGACGCCGAGATGGCCGTTCTCGGCTCCATGCTTATCCAGAGCGAGGCGGTCGAGGAAGCGCTCAACGCGTGCGTCGAAGCCGACTTCTATAAGGACGCGCACCGGACGATCTATAACTGCATCTCGACGCTCTACAACGCGGGCGTCGCGGCCGATTTGGTCACCGTCGGCGAGGAGCTCCGCAAGCGCGGCGCGCTCGGCGACGTCGGCGGCATCGCTTATCTCTCCGAGTGCACCCACAAGGTCGCGACCGCGGCCCACGTCAAGCACTACGCCGAGATCGTCCACGAGAAGGCGATCCTCCGCGAGCTGATCAACACCTCGACGAAGATCATCTCCGAGTGCTACTCGGAGCGCGAGCCGGGCGAGCTCCTCGACGAGGCGCAGGCGCAGATCATGACGGTGGCGCAGAAGCAGTCGACCACCGGCTTCGTTCACGCCAAGTCGCTGGCGGAAGCGGCGATCGATGAGATCGAGAAGCTCCACCAGAAGAAGGAGGCGGTCACCGGCGTGCCGACCGGCTTCGTCGCGCTCGACAAGAAAACCTCCGGCCTGCAGAAGGGCGACCTGATCCTCATCGCGGCGCGCCCCAGCCAAGGCAAGACCGCGCTTTCGCTCAACATCGCTTCCCATGTCGTGCTCGAGCGGAAAATGCCCGTCGCCTTCTTCTCGATGGAAATGTCGCGCAGCGCCATCATGCAGCGCTTGATCGCCGCCGAGGCCCGGGTGAACCTCTACGAGGTTCGCTCCGGCTTCTTCCGGCGCGACCGGTGGACGCATCTCACCAACGCCGCCGCGCGGCTCTCCGAGGCCCCGCTTTACATCGACGACACGCCGGGCCTTTCCGTGCTCGAGGTGCGCTCGCGCACGCGGCGCCTCGCCACCGAGCTCAAGCGCAAGGGCCAGGCCCTCCAGATGGTCATGATCGACTACCTGCAGCTGATGCGCGGGGCCTCCAAGCGGGCCGAAAGCCGCCAGCAGGAAGTCGCGGAGATCTCGCGCGGCCTCAAGTTCCTCGCGCGCGACCTGAACCTGCCGGTCGTCGCGCTCTCCCAGCTTTCGCGGCGCGTCGAAGAGAAGGGCCGCGCCGACGGCAAGCCGCAGCTCTCCGACCTCCGCGAATCCGGCGCCCTCGAACAGGACGCCGACTTGGTCGCGTTCATCTATCGCGAGGCGGCCGCGAAGCCCGGCGACCCGTCGATCGACGAGTCGAAGGCCGAGCTCATCATCGCGAAGCAGCGCCAAGGCCCCACCGGCTCCGTCGACATTCGCTTCAACCGCGACATCACGCGCTTCGAGAACCTCGACCCCGAGGGCACCGAAGAGCCCGCCGACGAGCCGATCGCCAGCCAAGACTCGTTCGCCTGAGTCTGGTCGTCGGCTGACACCCGGAGAACGATGAGATGAGCGATCCGATCCAATTCAACGACGGCGCCGGCTACGAGCGCTTCATGGGCCGCTGGAGCCGGCTGGCCGGGACTCAATTCCTCGACTGGCTCGCGCCGGCGAAAGGCTGGCGGTGGCTCGACATCGGCTGCGGCAACGGCGCCTTCACCGAACTGATGGTCGAGCGCTGCGCGCCCGCCTCGACGGCGGGGATCGACCCCTCGGAGGCGCAGCTCGCCTTCGCGCGCTCTCGCCCGCCGCTCAAAGCGGCGGATTTCCGCAAGGCCGACGCGATGGCCCTGCCCTTCCCCGACGGCTCCTTCGACGCGGCGGTCATGCCGCTCGTGATCTTTTTCGTTCCGGACCCGGCGAAGGGCGTCGCGGAGATGCTTCGCGTGCTCCGTCCGGGCGGCGTCGCCGCCGCCTACGCGTGGGACATGCTCGGGGGCGGCTTCCCCTACGAGGCCCTGCACGCCGAGCTTCGCGCCATGGGCGTCGAGGTCCCGGTCCCGCCGAGCTCCGAGGCCGCCAAGCCCGGCGCGATGCGGGACTACTGGACGAAGGCCGGCTTCCTGGACGTCGAAGAGCGCGAGATCTCCGTCCGCCGGGAGTTCGAAAGCCTCGAGGACTACTGGGCGACCAGCCTCCTGAGCCCGAGCGTCGGTCCGAAGCTCGCCGCGCTCGAGCCGAAGGCGCAGGCCGGGCTGAAGGAGCGTCTGCGCGAGCGCCTGCCCGCCGGCGCCGGCGGAAGGATCCCTTGTACCGGCCGAGCGAACGCGGTGAAAGGCCGGAAGCGATAAGCCTTGGTGCTTGAGCGGGAAGCATAGATGGCGAGGATCACCGGGATCGGCGGCGTATTTTTTAAGTGCAAGGGCGATAAGGCCGCGCTTGCCGCTTGGTACCAGAAGCATCTGGGTATGCCGCTGGAAGACTTCGGCG
>JACRDR010000484.1 GCA_016212845.1 Elusimicrobiota bacterium | reverse complement strand
TCCGGGGAGGCCGCGCGCCGCATCCTGCAGGAGATCGTGGTCAAGCACGGGATCGACCAGGAGCGCCTGCTCGGCCGCAGCCAGTGGCGCGAGATCACTCGCGTGCGCAAAGAGGCGAACTAACGGATTTGGAAGGAAGCGAAGGCCGGGGTCAGCGAAATCGGCCGCCTTTTCAACCGGACGCCCTCGGCGGTCAGCCAGCTCATCCGTTCGGTCGAGCTGGACTCCTCCAACAACTAAAAGCCTGGCACCCGGCCCGGCTTCCAGCCCTCCGACGGGGAAAAGGATTATTCAGGATAATGCTGCGTTTTTCCTGAAAACTCTTAAAGCCTGACACCCAAAAACCCCTTAGGCCGACGGGCCCAGATGGTCCTAGGCCCAATGCGCGTTCCGGCACTCCCTTTGGGCTCATTCTGAGAACAGGGGGTCCGGCTAAACTACCCCTGTGATGGCATTGGGGGTGGCACGGCGGGCGGTCTCGGCGTTGCTTTGCGCCGCGGTCGTTCTTACCTCTCCGGGCCTCGGCGTCTACGAGGCGCTCGCCCAGCAGATCACGCAGGTGCCCCAGGGCGTCACGGTCCAGGGGCTCGGCACCGCCGGCGCGGCGGGGATGGCCGGCTCTTCCGCGATCCCGGGCTCTACCCTCCTTCCGCAACAGAAACTCCAGACCGCCGCGGGGCAGGCGCCGCTCGTCCTCCCGGTCACGCAGGGCCTGACCCCGGCGACGCTTCGAAACCTCTCCAAGCCTGTCACTAAGGAAGGCCGCCCCGTCTCCGCCGTGGCGGGGGCCGGATCGGCCAAGACCGAAAAGAGCGCGCCGATGGGCCGCTTCTCCACCGCGGTGGTGGAGCGCCTCGCGGACGCCGAGCGCCCCTCCTCCGGACTCTTTCAGATGGTGGGCGCCTCCGCGCGCAATGCTGCGACCGCCTCATCCGATTCTCCGCTGAAGCCTTCCGCCAAGACGCTCGAGTCCGAAGGGGGCTCGCGCTCCTGGGCTCAGAAGATGTTCGACTTCGCCAAGGACGGCGCGCCCGCGGCCGAGCCCGAAGAACCTACTCAGGGCAAGTTGGGCGATGCGAAGCCCTCCGAGCTTTCGCCGGCTCCGGTTGCCGGCGACTCGACCGAGGCGAAGGCCGAGACTCCGGCCCCGGCCCCGGCGCCGGCGGCGAAGGCGGCTCCTTCCCGGACCGGCAAACTCCTCAAGATACTCGCGGCGACCGCGACGATCGCGCTCGGCACCTTCGGCTTTCTCAAGCTCTCGGACGTCCCGACGATCCACCACCCGCTGCTCACGGGCCTCGGCGCCGCGGGCATGTGGATCGGCAACCTCCTGGCGATCGCGTACCCGATCCCCGAGATCTTCGCCACCTTCCGCCACGGCAACGCGAAGTCCACGCCTGTCTCGGCGGCGGTCGCGGGCACCGCGGCCCCGCTCGCGCAGGGCGTCATCAGCGCGCCGCTGAAAGGCCAGCCGGTCTGGGGCCTGCAGAACCTCTTCGGCGCCGCGACCACGATCGCGCCGCTCGTCTTCGGCCGCTACCTGAACGGCCCGGTCTCGGTGAAGACCGCCGCGTGGCGCACGGCGCTGACTTGCGCTATCGCGGCGGGCGTCTCGCTCGCGATCTACGCCGGCGCGGTGCACTTCGTCCCCGGCTTCGTCCTCGCCGCGGTCGGTCCTGCGGGCAAGAGCGCCCTGCTTCTGGCGCTGCAGGCGCTGGCCTTCGCGGGCTTCATCTACCTCTTCATCCCCACGATCAAGGACGTCCTGCAGGGCCGCACGCCGCGGGCTTTCACTCCCGGCTTCAGCCTCGCGTTCGCGATCGCCTCCGTCGGCTTCGTCGCGTGGATGATGCACGACGCGCTCGCGGCCGCTCCGAACTCGATGGACCGGATGTGGTCCCTGATCTACGCGGCGCAGAACGTGGTGCTCTTCGCGATCTCTTTTGCCAGCTACGTCTACTCCCGCACGAAGGAGGACGTCGGCTCGCGCGTCGCCAAGGCGGTGATGCCGGCATCGATCCCCGGCGGAATCTACGGCGTGATGCTGGGCTCGGTCGCGGGGCTGGTCCTCGCGCCGATCAACCCGCTCTTCGCGCTCGCGATGCCGCTCTTCGGCTGGGCGATCGGCGGCGCCTTCAAGGGCGGCCGTCTCGGGCCGGACGGCGACAGCGCGAAGAACGGCGTGTTCTACGGTCTCGCCGCGGCGACGATGCTCGCGGCGGGTCTTACCTCCTTCGGCATCCCGCTGTACTACCTGACGGTGCTTCCCTTCCTTGGCGCGATGCTCGGCTGGCGCGCGACGTGGAGCAGGAACGCCCCGGTCGTCGATCCCTCCGATCTCGCGCCCTTCAAGACCGCCCCGGCCGAGGAAGCGCCGGCGGCCGAAGCGGTGAAGGTGGAGCCGGTCGTCGAATCCGTCCCGGCGCCGAGACTCGAGCCGGCCGCTCCCGCGGCTGCCCCCGCTCTAAAGGGCTCTCCGGAACCTTCGGTTCCGGGTGCGACGCCTCGCAGCTTCAAGAAGCTTCCCTCGGACGCCCGAGAGACCACGACCGGCGACCTGATGAAGGAGTCGGCCGCGGCCCAGGCGCGGGCCCGGGCGATGTACCCGGACGCCCGCCTTATTAAGCTGGCCATCAATCTCGACGACGGCCGCGCCCACTGGATCTTCGTGTTCCGGTCCGACAAGAAGAAGAAAGACATCACCGTCTGGCGGAAGCGCATCGGCGTCGCCCGCGCCGATTCCAAGCCCATGCCGACGCTTTGGCGCACCCGCCTGGCCAAGGTGGGGAGCCTGGAAGACGCCTACACCCGCCTTAAGCAGGAGAAGCACTGGTTCGCGCCCGTCCGGGTCGAGATTCGCCCGACCTGGAAGGGAGACCCGAACTTCCTCTTCCTCGACTCCCGCGGCCGTATGGCCCGGGTTTCGGCGGTTTCTTCGCCGATTCCCGATCCCCAGCCGCCGGACCCCGGCGGACAGCCGAGCGGACCGCCCACGGGCGATCCCCAGGCGAACCTTCCCCAGCCCCCCGCTCCCGAAACCGGAAGCGGGGGGTCGGCAGGTTCTACGGGGTCCGAAAATCCGTCCCCGGAAACCCCGAAAAGCGTGCCTTTGGACTACAAGGCGGTCCACGAGAGCTTCTTCGGCTTCCGGAAAGTCGTCGGTCTCCGCCACGAAAACGGCCTAAAGCCCCTTCCGCTCAACGCCGACACCCAGGCGATCATGGAGCAGATCTCGAAGCAGTTCAACATCCCGATGCCGAAGCTGCGGGACATCGCGCAGAAGTACCAGCTTTCGACGGCCGCGCCGCGCGAGAAGTGGCTCGCGATCTACGACCGCCTGCAGCGCTACAACGCCTCCGAGTTCGCGAACCTCGACTCGCGCAAGTACCACGGGTTCCGCGAGCTCGCGAACGTCCGCTACCCGGACGGCTGGCGCGGCTGGGCGCTGCGCGCCTCCGAGGTGCACAAGCATCTCGCCGGCTTCTTCGTGCGGATGTGGTACCACCTCTTCGACTCGTTCGTCTTCGGCTACTTCCGCCGCGCGATCAGCTTCCGCTTCTTCCACTCGACCGAGGACTTCATCTCGATCCCGAAGCCGAAGACGCCCAACGGCAAGCCCGAGGCTTCGGACCCGACGAAGTACCTCGAGGCGGCGCTGTCCGCCGAGAGCTTCAAGGCTCCGGGGTCGCAGAGCGCGCTGCTGGCGGCTCCCTGGGCGCGCGCGATCAAGCTGTACGCGGTCGAGTGCTTCGTGATGCCGCTCGGCCAGTTCATCGTGCGCCGCGCGACCCTGGCGATCATGAGCTCGATCGCGATGGGCGTGCTCGCGGCCTTCGCGCCGATGCTGCCGCTCTCGCTTTCCTTGACCGCGGTGCCCTACCTGGGCCACGGGATTCTCGCCCTCGCCGACGGCCTGCCGCAGGTGATCGCGAGCGTGCCCTTCGTCGGCGCCTTCTTCGCCCCGGTCGTCGACAAGGCGATCCACGCGCTGGTCGGCGATCTCGTGCTCGGGCCGATGCTCAACACCTTGATCCTGACCACGATGCTGACCTACCCGCAGGCGCTCAAGCGCCGCCTGATGGACTCGCGCGAGGGCGGCGTGCGCGGTCCTCCGGTGCTCTCCGGCGAGTTCCTGAAGGCGGTCGCGCTTACGTTCGTCAGCTGGGACTTCTGGCGCGACAACGGCAAGAGCTACTTCGGCATGATCACCGTCGGCGCCGAGATCGAAGGCGTGATGCAGTACGCGAAGGGCGCCGACGCCTTCGTCGACCGGGCCTGGCACCCGGTGACCGGCGGCCACTTCACCGCCTTCCACACGATCGGCGCGGCGGTCGAGCGGCCCGCCAACCACCCCGACGAGCACGAGCGCAGCCCCATTCCCTTCGGCGGCGCGATCACCTGGGGCTCGACGTTGATCTACAAGCTGCAGGACGCCGTCGGCTTCAACCTCTCGGACGCCACCTTCCGCGTCGTCAGCACCGCGCTCGCGCTGGTCCACTCGACCGACCTCACCCGGGCGCTGGCGAACCTCCCGGCCGGCGCCGGCACCGCCCAGGCCCTCGTCCACACCGTCGAGCAGCGCGCCGAGGGCCGGCAGGAGTGGGAGGCCGAGCTCCGCGACGCGAAGCTCAGATTGGCGAACCTCGAGGCCCAGCTCACCGGCAAGACGACCCGCCTCGAGGAGCTTCGCGCGCAGTCCAAGCCCGTCACCGCCGCCGAGCAGGCCGAGTACGACCGGCTGACCCGCGAGCTCGACGGCAAGCGCCTCGAGAACTACGCGCAGTCGAAGCTTTCCCAGATCCACGATCTCAAGAACCCGAAGGACGTCGCCGACGCCCGGCTCCTGCAGCTCAAGCAGCTCCAGGACATCCACGACGCGATCATTCACCCCGACGACCCGAAGGCCGGCTACGCGGAGTCTCTCGCCGCCCAGGCCGCCACGCTTCGGGGCCTCGAGCAGAAGATCAACCGGGTCCGCGAGGGCGTCAACCAGGTCGCCTCCGACCAGGCGCTCGGCTCCGCCGCCCAGGCCGATCCGAAGACCGTCGAGCGCATCGAGACCCTCGTGAAGGCGATCGAGGACCTGCGGGCACAGTCGCAGGGCGAGATGGCCAGCGAGCAGGCGCAGGCGAAGCTCCTGTCGGCCTTAAACCGTCTGCGCAACGCGGCGCTCCGAGAGCGCCGCGACGGCAAGACGATGATGGAGTTCTACAAGAACAACGCCAAGCTCGCGACCGTCATGGACCTGGCTCTCGGCATCAACGAAGCGACCGCCGGCATCGAACAGCTCGACATCGGCATCGGGATGGCGGACGCGAAGCTTCGCAAGATCGAGGACGCTCGCCGCCGCGCCGCCGACGGCCAGGCCGCCGCCGACCGCAACAAGGGCAACATGGACCAGTGGCGCCGCGACGCCCAGGCCGACATCGACGACGACAAGACGCAGAAGGACGACATGGTGAAGTTCGAGGGCCAGACCGCGCAGGCGGTGCAAAGGATCACCGCCTTCCGCGACGACATCGGGGCCCTCATCGCGCGCATCGACGCCGAGGACGCGGGCCAAAGCGCCAACGCGCTGGCCGAGTACCGCCGCCGCCAGGCGCTGCTGCCGACTCTCGTTGAGTGGAAGACCAACGGCAAGCCGGGCGATCCCGACTACCGCAACCTCAAGGACGTCCGCGACACCCTCCAGAAGATCAAGGATTACGACGAGAAGATCGCGAAGGGCTTGATCGACGTCGAGAACGTCCCGGACATCGCCCGGGCGTCCTTGATCATCGCGGTCCCCGGCGTGCCGGACTATACGATCGTCAACACCAACCCCTCGTCGGTCATGCCGCTCCTGACCGAGCGGAAGGCGTACTGGCAGGAAAAGCTCAACGAGTACACGCGCAAGCGCGACGACGCCGCGCACCGCCTCGACCCGAACTACTCGGGCACCGAGGTCGACGAGGACTTCGGCGACGTGAACCCCATGTCTCTGCCGCGGCGGCTGAGCCAGGCCCAGGACAAGCTGACCCGCGCGCAGGCCGACGCCGCGACGTTCTCCGGCCAGATCGACCGCCTCGCCGCCGAGATCGCGGCCAACGGCGGCGGCTCGCTCCCGCCGCTCTCCGGCCTCAGCCTCGAGCAGATGAAGGAAGTCATCGAAACCTACGCGGACAAGCTTTCCGCCGTGCAGACGCCGGCGGGCAACGAGGACGCGGCGCACACCGTGACGATGGACGTCCTCTCCATCGGCAAGCTGCTCCCGTATCTCGGCTACACGACCATCAAGTGGGCGAAGGCGGACGCCGAGGTCTCCGGGATTAACGACGTGATGAACGGGCAGCTGCCGGCGATCAAGGCGGGCCTCGACGGGATCGTCGCCACGATCCAGGGCATCGTCGATGACACGAACGTCGACATCGCCTTTGTGGCGCGTCAGCAGCAGGGCTGGATCCCGTCGCAAGCGGACGCGAACGCGGTCATGACCCGCAAGGTCGCCCTGCTCCGGAACGCTCAGACCACGGTGCAGGGCGCCAACGGGTTCGTCGGCAACCAGCTGCTGCGGCTCGTGGAAGACTCGATCGCCAGCGTCCAGCCCAACGGGGACAAGTACGCGAAGCTCTTCTCTTCCCAGATCAAGCTGTACGAGGCGGTCCAGAAGGCGCAGGGCGAGTCCCTCCCGTGGGGCCTGGCCTCCAAGGGCGCGGCGAAGGGGGACGTCTCCGGCGGTCTGGCGGGCAACCAGGAGAAGCGCGACCGCTACCGCAAGTTCATGGAGGGCTACGACGAGGGCGGCGTGCACCACAAGGGCATCCGCGAGTATCAGCTCGAGGTCCAGCAGCGGAAGGATCCGAACTTCTCCGGCACCGAGTTCCGCAACGGCGAGACCCAGCCCTTCAGCCTCCCGCGCAAGATCACGCAGTACACCGCCGAGCGCGCCGAGCGGGCCCGGCAGTTCAACCAGCAGGCCGGCGAGGTGAACCAGATCCTGGCTCAGATCGACCAGATGACGGCGAACCGCTTCACCCTCGGCACCCGGTTCAGCCTGCCGACGAACCTCGACGGGAACAATCCGGCGAGCGTCGCCGCGGTGCAGTCGATCGTCGACCGCCGCGTGCTGCAGGACCTGGGCGACGTCCTGACCGCGATCGGCGACGAGTACAAGAACCGCGGCCCCGAGCCGTCGATCGACTCGGGCGAGGGCATCCCGACCGGCACCCAGCCTTCCCCGACGCTGCCGCCCGACCGCCAGATCGCGCTGCTCGCGCTGCAGGCGGCGCGGCGCCTGGTCCCGACCAGCCTCGACGCGCCGCAGAGCGCGCCCGCCGCCTACGCGGTGGCCCGCGTCCTCTACTCCGACGCGGTCGTCGTCGCCTCGAAGGACGCCCTCGACAATCAGATCACCGCGGCCGAGCCCTTCCTCGCGCAGGGCGCGCGGGCGCTGCAGAACGCGCTCGCCGCCCTCGACGCCGACGACGCGTACGTCCGCTCCAACGGGACAAACGAGTCCGGCCAGGCGGTCATCGACCGCTCGATCCGGGTCTACGGAGAGCTCAACTCCTTCCTGAGCGCCGGAGTGAGCTTCTTCGGCTTGAAGGGCCAGTGGGACCAGGACAGCCTCAACCGCCTCGACCGCATCCAGACCTACTACGACTCGCTCTCCGACATCAACCGCAACGGCGTCACCGCCTCCGACTCGGAAACCGAGGCGGTCCGCAAGATCCGCGACGCCCTCCAGAAGACGCGCGACGAGCTCCAGACCAAGCTGAATAAACTGAAGGGCTGGATGAACCAGCTGAACCGGCCCGAGGAGAGCGCGCTCAAGCGCGTCGCCGAGGACCTGCGCAAGATCCAGCTCGAGACGCGCGCGGTGCTCGAGCGGAACCTCGAGTACCACGAGATGGAGGAGCAGCATCGCCGCTCCGCCGACACCCTGCAGTGGACCCTGCACCAGCTCGAGAAGGCGCAGCACGACCTCGAAGTCGAGCTTAGGTCGGTCGGCGACACCGGCCGGCTCCCGGCGCCGCTGCTCGGCCGCCTCGACAAGCTGAGCGGCCGCGGCGGCGCCTGGATGATGCAGGACACGGGCAACGCCACGCAGACCCTCGTGATCCCGAAGTCCAACTTCTCCTACTTCGTCGACCAGCTCTTCTCGACGTTCAAGCCCGAATCGTCCGGCCAGAACCTCGCCGGCCTCAAGCGCGAGATCCTCGCCAACCCGCAGAACCTGACTCAGCTGATCCCGGACTCGCGCGTGGTCGACTTCGGCGACAACGCCGACGGCTTCTACCTCGTCTACCAGTCGCAGTTCTCGGTGCCGCACGGCCTCGAGACGTCCTCCCTGGTGACCCTCGGAAACATCGGCAAGCTCGCGGGCAACAACATCCGCGTCACGGGCTACACCTTCGCGAGCCCGTCGAACCCCGAGAACGCGCCGTGGGGCGACAAAGGCGTGGTCCTGCAGGTCGAGTCGATCCAGGGCAAGAACTGGGTCAACTACTTCGAGGTCGACCTCCACCGCTTCATCCAGGACTACCCGGAGGACACCTCGGTCGCCGACCAGGCGAAGCAGTCCCGCCTCCGGGTGTTCAACGACCACGCCGAGCTCCTTTTCGGAGGCAAGCTCTACATCGCTCTCACCGGCTTCGGCGACTTCGCGCTCGACGACACTTGGAACAAGCCCTACTACTTCGGCGGCAGCGGCAAGGTGTCGTGGAAGTTCTCCGAGGCGATCAGCTTGAACGCGGAGGAGCAGCGCGTGTACGCGAAGGACCCCCGCTGGTTCTCCGAGACCTTCAACCTCGACTTCACGCACTGGGACCCGGACTTGAACCGGGACCTCGTCATCCGCGCCAAGGGCGAGAACAAGGACTATCGCCGCGACCAGATCGGCCCGTCGATCGACGTGGGCAAGCTGATGGGGTCCGAGGACGCCTTCACCGTCGATCTCTTCGTCGCCCGCCAGACCGGCACCGACGACTTCGACCAGACCTCCGGCGGCGTCGCCGTGGTGAAGGGCTTCACGATCAAGGACGCCGAGGGCAAGCCGTGGGCCGTGATCAACAATCGCGCCACGGCGGAGATGGGCCAGGTTTACAACTCGTACTCCGACCGCGTCAGCGTGACGCTGCCGGACGGCGGCGTCGTGGTGAGCGCCGAGGGCCGGCTCGTCGGCACCGAGAAGACCTACCTCTTGGAGGCCTCGAAGAAGACCAGCGACCACTCTTCGATGGCGGTCTCGTACGGCTCCCGCTACATCGGCTCGCCGAACCGCCTGACGATCAGCATGAACACCGCCTTCACCCTCGGCGAACTCTGGCGCGCGGTCGCGAAAAACGCGGCCGACGACGCGACCGGCGGCGAGGTCCTGCGCAACTACAACGCGCAGATGAACGACTTCTACGAAAGAGCCCCTGACGATAGGATGGTCCAGGAGATGAAGAACGCCCTGGTCAAAGACGTCGGCATGAAGCTCCTCCAGCAGGACATCGGCACTCTGACCCGCGACATCCAGGAGCTCCGCCGCAAGGGCGCGTTCATGGACAACTCCCGCGTGCGCGGCATGGTCGGGTTCGTGACCAACCCGATCAGCACGCACATCGGCGACCGCCTCGTCGGCGGCGGCTTCACCGCCGGCACGCAGACCGAGCTGGTGCTCACCCGCCCGCAGAAGGAGCTCATCGATTCCAAGACGCCCGAGCTCGTCGAGGCCAGCCTCCGGCTGCAGGAGCGCGCGCTCGAGCGGATCCAGTCGGTCCAGGCCGCGATCGCCGAGGTGGCGCAGGCGCAGTGGCACCTGAAGCTCGCCCGGTACGCGGCCCTCAACGGCCAGTCCGACTCGATCCGCGCCGAGTCCGAGGCGAAGGTGCAGGAAGCGACCCTCGAGCTCGACCAGGCGCTCATCCGCTTTAACCTCATGACCGGCCGCTCGCCGTCCGAGGCCTTCCCGTTCGGCGACCTCTCGGCGCGCGACCTCGAGGCGCTCTCGGCCGAGCTCGAGAAACTCGTCGCCTCCCCGAACCGCGTCACCGACATCCTGCACTCGCTCGACGAGGAGGAAGTCGTGGCGTCCCTCGGCGAGGAGCCCTTCACCGTGATGAAGTGGATCCCGTGGGTCGACCAGATCGGAGCCTCGTTCGGCATCCAGCTCCAGGACATGCTGGCCAACCAGGCGCTCGTGATCGGCGCCCGGGTCCGCCTGCCGATCTACGACCCTTCCTCTAAAGAGCGCGATCACGCCTACGTCTTCGAGTCCCAAGCCGCGGCCCAGCGGATCGCCGAGCGCTACCAAGCTTACGCGCTGAAGGCCGAGAAGGAGCGCCAGCTCGCCGCCGCGGCCTCGACCGACGGCGAAATCGCCCAGGCTCAGGTCAGGCCGGCCGCCAACGATCTGCGCGACGCCATCAAAGGCTACCGCAACGGCCTCGTCTCCCAGGAGCGACTGCGCGCCTCCTTCGAGCGCTGGGACCAGTACCAGCGCGGCGCGCTGCGCGGCCGCTCGGCCGGCGCGCTCGCCGAGGCGTGGTCCGTGATGGACCGGGCCTTCTCCCGCCCGGCGCCGAAGAGCGGCGAGGACATGCGCCTCACCTCCTTCGCCCAGGCCTTCGAGCTTGCGTCTCAGAACTCCCGCGACCTCGCCGAGGTCGGCTTCCGCGAGCAGGCCGCGGCCGCGATGACCGCCGCCAACAACCACCGGATCGAGAAGGCGAAGCTCGACCTGAACTTCGGGACCGGCCTCACCGCCGACGGCGTGGGCTGGATTCCCTCGATCGGCATGACGGGCTTCGGCATCACGCCGGTCCTCACCTTCGAGCTCAAGCCCGAGGAGCTTCGCGAGCTGCAGGTCGCCCAGGGCAAGGCGGAGGGGGAGATGTACGACGCCCTCGCCACCCAGCTCGAGATCAACCTCGCGGTCCAGTTCTACGAGAACGCCGCCACCGCGAAGGCCACGCAGGCCGCCTACTGGAAGTACCAGAACGAGCTGATCCCGTCCCTCGAGCGCGAGCTCGCGCGGGCGCAGGCCGCGGCCGCGCCGGGCTCCGACGCCGCCCAGCAGGCGCGCCGGGCGCTCGACTCCGCCAAGGAGCGCCGCGACCAGGTCTGGCTCGCCCACCGCAACGCGGTTTCGACCATCAACTACCTGCTCGGCCGCGCGCCGGACGCGCCGCTCGACGTCGACATCTCGCCGGAGCAGGCGCTCGCCGAGCTGAAGGCCATGATCGCGGAGAAGAACCCGGTCGAGACCGGCCGGAAGATTCTCGACGCCCGCATCAGCACCGCCCGCGCGATGGAGACGATCGCCGACAAGGACTTGAAGTCCGAGGAGCTGCGGCTCGAGCCCGTCTCCCTGATCGTCCGCAGCCTCGGCCGGCTCCTCAATACCCTTTCCGACGAGGGCATCGGCAACCCCGACCTCGTCGCCGCCACC
>JACRDR010000483.1 GCA_016212845.1 Elusimicrobiota bacterium | reverse complement strand
CGGCGCTTCTCGAGGCCGAGGGCCTGGAAGGTTCGCTGAGCGGCGGCGGCGGCCTGGACCGCCTGATCGACGGTCGCGAAGACGACGGGGCCGCTGGCGGAGGAGGAAGCCGGCGGCAGAGGCGAAAACGCCCCGGCCTCAGGCGCGTTGATGCGCTTAAGGACCTCGGAGACGATCTGAGCGATGTCTTGTTGATCGATACCCATGGATACCCCGCAACAACTTAAGCCTGGGGTCAGACCCCAGGCTTAAGTTGTTAGGCGGCGACTTTGTCGGTCGCTTTCCTGAAGGCGGTCTTGCCGTCTTTCTCGATCGTGTCCACGATCGCGAAGATGGCGCAGTCGACCGGAGTGCTCTCGGTCCTGGACGTCTGCCGGGCGGAAGAGCCCTGCACCAGGAGCACCAGCTCCCCCTCGCCCGCCCCGACCGCGTCGACCGCGACCAAGGGGTTGCCCTTGGCCGCGTTCGCGAGATCGACGGGCTGGACGAGGAGGAGCTTGGTTCCGACGAGCTTCTCGTCTTTCAGAGTGCAGACGACGTTGCCGACGACGCGAGCGAAGATCAAATTACTTTCGTCCGCGGTTCATCGTCTCGGGGATGGAGATGGGCATCTTCCCCTCGAGATCGGGATGCGGCTGCGGGATGACGTGGACCGCCACGAGCTCGCCGACCTTCTGCGCGCCCGCCGCGCCCGCGTCGCACGCCGCGCGGCACGCCGCGACTTCGCCGCGGAAGAGGACCGTGACGAGTCCCGTGCCGACCTTCTCGTAGCCGACGAGGCGCACATTCGCCGCCTTTACCGCCGCGTCCGCCGCTTCCACGCAGGCCACGAGCCCGCGAGTTTCGATCATTCCAAGAGCATCCATTCTAGTCTCCTCTTAACAGATGTTGACCATGTCGCCGGATTTGGCCCAGGCGGCATTCGCTTCGTCGGTATCGATGTGCAGCTCGAACGAGAACTGATCCGAAATCCGGATGAGCACTTCTTCGAAGACCAGCTCGCGCGGCCCGCCCGCGCCGCAGCGCACCCGGACGACTTCGCCGTCTTTCACGCCCATGGCCTTCGCCTCGAGCGGATGAAAATGGATATGCCGGCGGGCGATGATGAGCCCTTCCTTGATCTCGATCGTGGCCTTGGGGCCGACGACCCGGACGGCTGAGGAGCCCTCGAGCTTGCCGGAGTCCCGGACGGGAGGGCGGAGGCCGAGGATCGCCGCGTCGGTCTTGGAGATCTCAACCTGCGTCTTCGGGCGATGGGGCGCGATGAGGCGGACGTTCTTCACCTCGCCCTTCGGCCCCTCGAGGTTCACCGTCTCGTAGGCGGCCCAAAACCCGGGCTGCTTCACCGCGCGGAACTTCCGGGGCTCGACGGCCTTTCCGAAGAGAAGGTCCCAGTGCTCCTGGTTGAGATGCACGTGGCGGTTGGAGACGCCGATTGGGATCGGGGTCTTCGAGCGCTCCATGCGCTGCGTGACTTCGGCCGTGATCTTCTTCGCGAGCTCGGGGTTCTGGTCCATTAATGCGCCGCCGGAGACTTGAAGTTGACGATGCGGAGGAAGCCGATGGGCTTGAGCGAGGCGCCGCCGACGAGCGCGCCGTCGACGTCCGGCTGCGCCATGAGGGTGTCGACGTTCTCGGGCGTCACCGACCCGCCATAGAGGATGCGCATGCCCTGCGCGAGCGCGTCGCCGTAGAGGCCGGCGACCTGCTTGCGGACGAAGAGGTGCGCTTCCTGGGCCTGGTCGGGGGTCGCGGTCTTGCCGGTGCCGATCGCCCAGACGGGCTCGTAGGCGAGGACCACGGTCGAGAGATCGGACGGCGCGAACCCGGTGAGCGCGCCCTTCACCTGCGTCTCGAGGACCTTGAAGGTGCGCTGGGACTCCCGCTCCTCCAATGTCTCTCCGATGCAAACGATCGGAACGAGCTTTTGCGCGAGCGCGGCCTTGAGCTTCTTTTGCACGACCCCGTCGGTGTCGCCGAACATGCGGCGGCGCTCGGAGTGGCCGAGGATGACCGCGTGGCAGCCCGCGTCTTTCAGCATCGCGCCGGAGACCTCTCCGGTGAAGGCGCCGGAGTTCTCCCAGTGCATGTCCTGGGCGGACAGCTTGATCGGGCTCTTCTTGAGCAGTTCTCCGACGACGGTGAGGGCGGTGAAGGGCGGCGCGACGATGACCTCGTGGCTCGGCGAGCCGAGGTCTTTGACGAGGGCGTTGACGAGGTCGGCCGCTTCCTTCAGCGTGCCGTTCATCTTCCAGTTTCCGGCGATCAGGGGGCGGCGATGGGGAGCGGTCATAGGGGAATTGTGGTCAGTCTGGCCACACTCGGCGCGTTCCGGTGGGTAACGAATTATAGCACACGGTTCTTTAAGCCGTCAGCAAGAAGTCGCGGATGCGGCCCACGACCGGGTGCGGATCGACCGGCTTGCCGGAATGCTTGGTTTGGACCAAGACGTGCCTTCCCTCGGGGAAGCGCTCGGCCCACAGGTTGATGTGCGCGGGCTCGTTCTCGAAGCCGGCGGCCACGGGGCCCCACTCGGAGACGCGCTCCAGCGCCTCGGCCTTGAACTGCAGATCGGGGGTGTCGAAACGGGGCTTGAGCACGAGCCGGGCGTCGCCGCGGCCGGGGATCGGGAACCCTTTTTGCGCCAGGCTGATCTCCGTGCCGGGACGCATCGCTTCGTCGCGGCCGGTGACGTAGGCGAGGAGCGCCCCCGCCTCGGCGAGCCGGCTGCAGAACTCCGGCGCGCCCGGGACCGCCGCGTCCTCGATGACGTACTCGCTGCGGAAGAAACGCGCGAACCAAAACGATCGCAGCCGCTCCAGGAGTTCCGGATTCTCGACGCGCGCGGACTTGGCGATATCGACGACGGAGTAGGCGTGCGGCGGGGGTTCGAGCACCGACAAGCAAGCGGCCGCCTCGGGCCATTTCGAGGCGACGTCCCCCTCCCCCGCGAACTCGCGCAGAATGCGGGCGTGCCTCCGCGTGGTCGAGAGGATCGTGTCGTCGAGGTCGAGCAGCACGACGGGGCGCGTCCCGCGCCCGGCGAGCTCCCGGACCTTAGCGACGACCGCCTGCAGGCATTCGCTCTGCGTCACGCGGCGACCGCCTCCTTCGCGGGGTTTTCCGCGCCCTTGAGCGAGATCTTCGTGTTCTTAGGCGTCGTGTTCCAGAGCGTCGTCATGAGCAAGGCGCCGATCGCGGAGAAGGGCACGATCATGTAGGTCCACATGCCCCAGCCGTACTTGTCGAGCAGGCCGCCGAGCAAGAATCCGGTGAGGCCGGCCGCCAGGTACTGGATGCCGTCGAGGAGGCCCGTCACCGTCGCCGCCGCCTTCGTGCCGCCGAAGTCCATGCTCGCGGTGCCCGAGAGCATGCCGTGCACGCCGAAGATCCAGGCGCAGGTGAACCCGATCATGAACGCCGCCGCGGCCGGGGAGGTCACCCAGCCGAGGACGAGCAGGGACGCGATCTGGCAGAGGTAGAAGACGAAGGCCACGGGCGGACGCCGCGACTGGAATACCTTGTCCGACATCCAGCCGCAGAGCAGGCCGCCGCAGATGCCGCCGACGGTGATGCCGCCGGTCGCCACCGAAAATAGCCAGGTGCCGTGCTGGATGTGGTGCACCTCCTTCAGGAAGGGCACGAACCAGAGCAAGAGCGCCTGCCGCACGAAGCCGGTGCAGAACTCGGCCGCCATGAGCGTCAGGATGACCTTGTTCTTGAACACGTTCGCGACGAGGTAGGCGAAGTCGACGGGCTTGTCCTTGTCGGCCATGTGGCTCGTGGCGTCGCCCGTGCTGAACTCGGGGAAGCCGGCTTCCTGCGGCGTATTGGCAACGAGCGCCTTGTCGACGAAGTGCATGACCGCGATCGCGGCGGACGGCACGAGGAACACGCAGTACCACGGGAGGTACGCGAGGATCCAGCCGCCGACCGTCATCGCGAGGAAGTAGCCGCCGGAGATCATGATGCCGAACACGCCGCCGAACACGCCGCGCTCTCTAACGTGGAACCAGGGCGCGTTCGTCTTGACCACCGACAGCGCCGCGAAGGACTGGAAGTATTGGTTCACGGCGTAGAGCAGGCTCATGCCGACCAAGACCTTCGTCTCCCAGCCGTTCATGAAAAGCAGGCCGATCACGAGGTTCATGGCGGCCGAGCCGAGCGCGGCGGTGAGGATCGCGCGCTTGCCGCCGATGCGGTCGGTCAGCGGGCCGTTGAACATGACGGACAAGGCGTAGGTCCAGAAGCCCGCGGTCGCGATCATGCCGAACTCGGCCTTGGACATGTGGAAACGGCTCATGAACTCGGGCGAGGCGACGTTGAGGTTGTAGCGCCCCATGTAGAAGCAGGCGTAGGTCAGGCCCAGCGGGAACCAGTTTTGGAAGCGTCGGCGGCGGAATTCGGGGGAATGCTGCGGCGCGTCGGGGGCGGACAATTGCATGTTGGGTGCCTCGAAACAGGGCGCTCCAGTATAACCCGGACCGCCCGGCCGGAATAGAGACATTGGGGAAAAACCCGGCGGGCCAAAGGGCCTACGGGGACCGAACCGGATGGCTCTGGGGCGCCGGCCGCCCGTCCTTTATAATGGAGGTCCAAGCCGCGACCCGGCGGCGGCATCGGAGGTTCTCGATGCTCAGTCTTCTCGCCGCGCTCCTCAGCTTCCCCGTCCTCGCCCAAACGCTCCCCGGCCGCAACGCCTGCCATGAGGCGGTGGTTTGGCTCGACGTCAACCGCAGCCTGGTCAAGGACGGCCGCGTCATCGGCGTCTCGGCGGTCAAATGGGAGCTCGCGTGCAACGGCGACGTCGTTTGGACGGACATCAACCGCTCGATCTACAAGAACGAGCGGCACGTCGGCGTGAACGCGGTCGAGTTCAAGGCGGTCCGCTGGACCGGCGACGCGGTCTGGAAGGACGTCGCCGAGACCCTCTGGCGCAACGAGACCTTTCTCGGCAACGCCGCGAAGAAATGGGAGATCGCGGCCGACAGCGGCGACGTCGCCTGGACGGACGTGAACCGCTCGATCTACAAGAACGACCGGCACGTCGGAGTCAACGCGACCGCCTTCCGCCTCTACGACGACGGCCGGATCGTGTGGGACGACGTCGTGGGCTTTCGCCACATCGACTGAAAGGAGCACCGATGACTCGAAACACCGTCCTCACCGCCGCGGGGGCGCTTCTCCTCGGCCTCGCCGCCGGCTACTCGGCTGCCGCCGCGAAGGCGCAGCCCGAGTTCAAACAGTACTGGTTCGTGAACCTGAAAGCCGGCCCGAACCAAGGCGGCACGCCCGAAGAGATCGAGCGCGTCCAGCGCGGCCATAGGGACAACATCGACCGCTTGGTGCAGCAAGGGAAACTCGCCGTCGCCGGCCCCTTCGACGACGGAGGACCGCTCCGCGGGATCTTCATCTTCGACGTGCCCGACAAGGAAGAGGTGGAGCGGCTCCTCGCCACCGATCCGGCGATCCAAAACGGGCGCCTGCGCGGAGAGATCCTCGCCTGGTGGACCGAAAGAGGCCGCTGCCTGCCCTGAGCCGGGAAGCCGGGCCGGCTATTTTTCGGTGAGGGTGTGGACGCCCCGCCAGTCGGGCGGCGGCGGTTGGACCCGGTAGCGGTCCAGCCTGGCGAGGAAGGTGCGCGACGGCGAGTCGCCGCCGGCGATGCGGTCCGCCTCCCGGAACTTGGACTCGGCCGCGTCCCAGTCGCGGGAGCGGTAGGCAGTGAGCCCGGCCTCGAACACCCGCGCGGCGTTGAGCTTGTCCTCGGCCGTCTTGCCCTTCATCCCCAAGAGCTCGTAGACGCGGACGGAGTGCTTGCGGCCCTTCACGGCCAGCAGGTCGAGCTCACGGGCCTCGATCGCGTCCTTGGCCGCCATGAAGGTGTCCTCGCCGAGCAGGATGTGCGTGCCGTAGGCGCGGCTGGCGCCCTCGAGCCGCGAGCCCAGGTTCACCGCGTCGCCGAGCACGGTGTAGTCCATCTTCACCATCGAGCCCATGTTGCCGACGACCATGTGCCCGGTGTTGAGGCCGATGCGCATGTCGAGCAGCGGCAAGCCGAGCTTGAGCCACTTGTGGTGGAGGGCGTCGAGCGCGACGAAAGCGTCGAGCGCCGCCTGGCACGCGCGCGTCGCGTGGTCGGCCTGGACGAGCGGCGCGCCCCAGAACGCCACGATCGCGTCGCCCTCGTACTTGTCGATCGTGCCCTCCTGGGCGAAGATGCAGAGAGTCATCGCGCTCAGGTACTCGTTGATGAGCTCGACGAGCGCCTCGGCGTCCATGTGCTCGGCCAAGGTGGTGAAGCCGGAGACGTCCGAGAAGAACACCGTCATGTGCCGGCGGTCGCCTCCGAGCCTGACGTTCTCGGGATCCTTTATCAACTGCTCGACGACGGAGGGCGCGACGTAGCGCTTGAAGGTGTTCTGGAGGAAGACACCCTTCTTGAGCTCGGCGGCCATCTTGTTGATCGCCTGCTGGGCCTGTCCGACCTCGTCCTTGGAAGTGACCACGAGCCGCTTGTCGAAGTCGCCCTGGCTGATGGTCTCGGCGATCGCGGCGATCTCGACGAGCGGACGCGCGGTCGCCCGCGCCCCCTTGAACGCGAACACCGAGGCGATCAGCAGGACCGCGGCCACCACCAGGAACGCCTGCAGGCCGCGCCGCTCCGCCTGGCGGTCGATGGACTTCGATAACGAGCTCTCCAGCCCCGAGAACGCGCTGCGGATGTCGCCCACCGGCTTGAGGATGGGCGCGATCGGCGTGCGGACGATGTAGTACCAGTCCGTCTTCATGTCGTCGTTCATCACGGCGAGCACGCGGGCGTAGGTGTAGAGGTCGTCGACGCCGGAGAGGTCCGCGTCATCCAGCCTCTTGCCGTCGCCGGTGAGGATGCCGCTCGTGATCTTGGAGTTCGCCCGGATCGCCTGGTAGACGGGCTTGAGGTTTCCGGCGAGAGACTTCATCTCGAGGAACGGCTTGCCCTCGTTCATCAAGTCCTCGACGGAGATCTTCGTCCCGCGGCCGAAGGTCGCGCTGGCGCGCACGCGGCCCTTGTAGTCGAGCAGCAGGGCGTCGGTCACCGGAAGATCGGAGAAGTCGAAGAGCTTGTGGAGCAGGTCGTCGACGCGGATGTCGATCGCGGCGGCGCCGAGGAGGGACTTGTCTTCGCGCAGGACCGGGTCGACGTAGGTGATGCAGAGGTCTCCGTCCTTGTCCCGGTACATCTTGGTCCACACCAGGCGCTGCTTGTCCTGCGCCTTCCGCAGCCAGTAGCGCTCCCGCGGATCGTAGTCGGCCGGAAAGCGGCCGCCGCCGGGGTAGCCGAACATCACGCCGTCGTAGTAGACGTAGGACGACTTGATCCACGGCAGCGTCCGGTGGTTCTGCGCGAAGAACGGGGCGAGCTGCATGAGCCGGTCGATGAGCGGCTTCTTGTCCGCAAGCGCGGCGCCCGGGACGAGCCGGTACATGCCGTAGGGCTCCTTGCCGCGCATGGCGAGGAACCTGGGGTCCTTTTTCTCGTAGAGATCGGCGAGCTCGTTGCCCTCGAATAGCGGCGCCGGGTGCTTGGGCAGGTCGTCGGCCACCGCCTGCTCGAGGAGCACGCGCTCGAGCTGCACGGACCGGCGGATCGTCTCGAAAGCGGACTCGAGCGCCGCGGCTCGATCCTCGACGAGCCTCTGATGCGAGCGCCACGCCTGTTTGGAGACCGTCCTCTGGCCGACCTCCGTCGTGTCGATCCAGGTGTCGCCGATGAGCTTGAGGATGACGCGCTGCTCCGCGGCGGAGCGCCAGATCAGGAGGCCGGAGGCCGCGGCCAAAGGCAGCGCGGAGACCGCCGCCAAAAGCAGGAAAAGCTTGTGGAATATCCGCACGCGCCCTCCCCCCGAGTATAGGGGGAGGGCGCGGAGCCCGCCAGACCCTTCTTACGCGACGAGCACCGGCTCCCGGGAGAATGTTGACGGAGAATGTTGACGAAGGGCCTGACCCCTTTTTCCATGATGCTTCGGATGATGCCCTAAAGGGCTCTCCGGTCGCTTCGCGCCCGGGTGCAGCACGCTCGTCACGCCGCCCTTGCGCTCGTTGATTCCGGCCGGCATGTAGCGCACCAAGGAATCGAGCGCCAGCTCGAACAGCGAACCTTCGTGCGTCGAGCGGACCTGCCACTCCTTGAGCTTCAGCGCGAAGCGGTCGGCGGGCAGCTTCGCCCAGCGGCGCACGCCCATCCGGAAAGCGCGAAGCGCCTCGTGCTCGGGCATCTCGACGACCGGTCCGTCCGCGCCTTCGCCCACGGGCTCCACCCGGAAAGACGCGCCCGAGGCTTCGGCCCTGAAGCGCCGCGGGATGCCGACGCCCGAGTCGCATGCCTTCACCGCCCCGACCCACGACGCGTCCGAGACCGCGATGCTCATCTGGATCGTCTTCTCAAGCTCGGCCGCCGTCGGCAGGCTCAGTTCGCAGACCTGGGCCAAAGCCTGATGCCCCAGCCCCAATTCGAATGCCTTGATCGCGGCGAGCCACGTCTTGGCGGGCAGCCGATGGCGTCCGAGCCAGCGCCCGGTGTGCTTGTAGAAGGAGTACTTGCACTTCGCGCAGCGCAGGCGCCCGCCGTTGAGCTCGTAGAGGCGTTCGCCCGCGCAGCGGCGGCAGCGGGTAGGCGCGCCCTCGCAGGCGGCGTCCAGCAGCTTCTCCGCCTCCTCCGCGTCCAATCGAAGCACGACGCCCAACTCGGCCAGCGCCTGCGTCCAAGAGACCGTTCGAGAACCGTTCATCCGATACCCCCGCTCCGCCCGCGGGGCTCGCGCCTACGTTTTTCGGGGACGAACGAAAAACGGAAGGAGGGCGGCGGACGCCGCCTTCCTCCCGTGGCCCCCCTCGTTACTTGGCGAGGTCGTAGATTCTCCGGCGCCGTATTCGCCGGACTACACGGTTTGCTCCAGGCGCGGGCCCTAACTGTCACCCGCGAGTCAATGAGCTACGGGATGAGGATAGCCGGAACCGGCGGAGGAACGAGGGCCGTAGAGGCTGGAAAGCGGCGGGTCCTAGGTCCCGCGGGGCGACCAAACATCCGGCACCAGCCACGGAGTCAATTTGGGGACTGTCCCCAAATTGACTCTAGTAGTCGGACAGCGGGAGGATCAGCTCGTTGAGGGTGCCCGGGTGGTAGTCCTCCTTATAAGAGGACTTCGAGCTGCGCTTGATCCGAATGGGCAGGACCCGGGCCTGCCGCCCCTCGATGATATCCGAGTCGGAGTCGCCGAAATAGACGACGTAGTTGCCCTGCTTCAAAACGTTGTGCTTCGTGTCCCGTACTTCGTTGAAGACGAACTGCGAGGCCAGGTTGCGCCACTCCTTGCGCAGCGGCTCGCCGTCCACGTTCGGGCGCGAGGCGATGATCGTGATCTTGAAGCCGAAGACT
>JACRDR010000462.1 GCA_016212845.1 Elusimicrobiota bacterium | reverse complement strand
AGCCCTTTACTAAGGAAGGAACGAAGAATCTGGAGGATTCGATGAGACTGACACGACGTTGGATGGAAGCGGCGGTTTTGACGGCGGCGCTGACGGCGCCGGCGTTCGCGGCGGACCACGCGGGACGCATGCTTCGGAACGCGGAATCGGCCGCGGGCATTTTCCAAGCGGGCTTGGCCTCGGGCGCAAGCCTCGAGGACACGGCGGCCCGCGGTTTCGAAGGGCAGCAGGCGCTGCTCGGCTTCGGCTCCGGCGAGTCGGAGGCCGGCGGCGTGGACGCCTCCGGCGCGAAGTCGAAGAGCGGCTTCGCGGTCTTCGCGGAGCGGCACCAAGGCGCCGTGAAGATCTCGGACGTCCCCGCCCCCAAGGGCTGGGACTGCCACGGCCCCGGCTGCGGCGGCAACGGCGGCAATGGCGGCGAAAAGGGACGCCGCATCGGAGAGACCACCGGCCGTCTCGCGGGCCTCGCGATGAGCTTCCTCGGAGGCGGGGCGGCGTTCGGCCTCGTCTTCAACGGCATCCTCGGCATCGCCACCGGCGGGTTCAGCATGGCCCTCTTGAGCGGAATCTCGCTCGGCGCGGCGGCGATCGCCGGCACCTGGGGCGGGCGGCCGGAAGGCGACTCGCTCCTCGCGCGCATCGCGTCTTCGCCGATCTGCAACGGCATGGCGAAAATCGGCGGATTCGCGGGCGAGTGGACGGGACGCGGCGCGTCCTTCGTCGCGGGCCTCTTCCGCCGGAGCTAGACGATTTCGGCGCCGGCCCATCCCCCCGGCGGGGATGGGCTGGTGCCGATTAGCCGTACTCTTTCGGGTCCAAGGCCCGGGGTACGGCCCACCTCCAAAGCCTCAGGCCGAGTCCTCGCCGCGCCGCTACAATCGCGAAGCTAGGACAGACGCAACCGGAGGCCTTTGCATGATCTCGAAGCGAGTCCCGCTCATCGCCGCCCTCGTCCTCACCGTCGGACTGCTGCGCGCCCCCGCTTTCGCGGGTGAGCCGGAAGGAGCCCGCGACGGCGCCGAGCGGCTCTGGGACCTGCTCGAGAAGAAGTTCAAGGACGAGAAGGGCGGCGAAGGCTGGCTCAACCGCAAGTTCACGAACGACCAGTGGTTCGGCCGGATCAAGGAGCGAGAGGCGGCGCCCCGCCCCACGCCGCCGATCACGCCCGAAGGCAAGGAACTGCCGTCCGAGGGGCTCGTAGCCGACGTGGCCGACG
The DNA here is from genome assembly GCA_016212845.1 of Elusimicrobiota bacterium. Lineage (GTDB taxonomy): Bacteria > Elusimicrobiota > Elusimicrobia > UBA1565 > JACRDR01 > JACRDR01. The sequence goes on along the minus strand of JACRDR010000462.1, from coordinate 10,535 downwards.
GCGACACGCTGACGGTCGAAGGCGTGGGCAAGATCCGCCTGCAGGGCGTCGACACGACCGAGAAGCTCCACCCGACCAAGCCGGTGCAGTATCTCTCCGCGGAAGCCTCGGCCTTCACCAAGAAGATCATCGGGCAGCGCGTGCGGCTGGAGTACGGCAAGGAGCTCTACGACAAGTACGGCCGCGTACTCGCCTACGTCTTCCTTCCGGACGGGAAGATGCTCAACGCCGAGCTGATTCGTCTCGGCCTCGGCTACTCCTACACCCGCTATCCCCATAAGTACCTGAAGGAGTTCAACCGGCTGGAGGACGAGGCGAAGGCGGGCAACCTCGGGCTGTGGGCCGACAACGGGCTGGGCGAGTACCACTGGCTCCGCTCGCAGAACCGCGAGGAGTTCGAAGTCTTCGAGATGTCCTCGAACCTGTGGGGCGTGCGCTGGAACGACCTCGTGATCCTGCGCCTGACCACCGACCAGATGCGTCTCGAGCTCGAGCACCTGCGCAAAGACGTGCATACCTACGGCCCGAAGGACTTGTTCAAGGAATTGTCCGCGCGGGGCTACCAGAAGGCTTCCGGAGGGAACTCGTGATCCGATCGATCTTCCGTCTCACGCTCGCCGCCGCCCTGCTCAGTCCCTCGCTCGCCGCCGCGCTGGAGTCGCCCGCCCTTCGCCAGCTCATCGGCGCCTCCGGCGACGCGACGCCCCCGATCCTACCCGCGCCGCGCGAAGGGACGCCGACGTCCATCGACTGGCGGGAAGCCGGGACCTACGTTGGACAGAACGTGCTCGTGTCGGGCAAGATCACGCACGCCTACGCCAACGAGAAGGTCTGCTTCCTCAATTTCGGCGACTACAAGACGACCGTCACGCTGGTAATCTTCGGCTCGGCGTTCAAGGATTTTCCCGCGGGACCGCAGTTCTACTACGAGGGCAAGGACGTGCAGGTCACCGGCCAGGTGCAGAAATCGCCGTGGGGCACGCTGCAGATCGTCCTGGGAAGCCCCGAGCAGATCGTCGTGACCTCTCCCGACGCGAACGCGGTGCTCGACTGGGAAGACGTGAACGCCTCCATGGAGAACCAGGTCGTGACCGTCGAAGGCGTCGTGCAGGCGGTGACGAAGAGCGAGCGCGTCGCCTATCTCAACTTCCATCAGAACTGGTCGCGCTACGTCGCCGGCACGATCTTCGCGAAGGTGTACTCGCATTTTCCGGAGGACCTCCAGGGCGCCTATCAAGGGAAGAAGGTGCAAATCACCGGCCGCGTGAAGCTTTACGAAGGCCGGCCGGAGCTGCTCCTGTTCTCCGCCGCGCAGGTGAAGATCGTGGGCGGCCCCGCTCCGAAGACGCACCGCATCAAGCTCGCCAAGGACAAGGTCGTCTTCGACGACGGCGACACGGTCCGGTATGCCTTCACCGCCGAGGAGAGCCCGGACGGCAAGCCGTACGAGGGCGGACTGCGCCTCCTCGGCTTCGACACGCCCGAGACGATGCATCCCGAGGACGGCATCTTCTACAGCCAGCCGAAGGGCCAGGACGCCGCCGCGCTCGCCCACGCCGCGCTCCGAAGCGCCAAGAAGATCGAGTTCGTCACGCACGGCGACCGCGACAAGTACGCCCGCATGCTGGGGCACCTCGTCGTCGACGGCGAACTGCTGGGGGCGCTGCAGCTGCGCGCGGGGCTCGCGTTCGAGATGATCTCCAACTACGGCGACAACGGCTTTCCGGACGAGGCCGCCCAAATGATGGACGCGTGGAACAAAGGCCCTATCGCGGAGTCGATCAACGCCGGCAAGAAGCCTCCGTTCGAGCGGCCCGGGGACTGGCGCCGCATCAACCAGGTCCACGAGCTCGCCGTCGCTCACGACGCCTGGGAAGCGATGACCCCCGCCCAGAAGAAGGAGCACCTCGCGAAGGTCCGGAAAGTCGTGCAGGAGCGGCGTTCCGCCGCCGGAGGGCCGGCTCCGGCCGAATGACTCGCAAGCACGGGGCGCACGCCCGCGCGCCCTTCTTCATGGCCGAGGACGTGCGCAACGGGGCGATCGACGCGGTCTTGTCGACCGCCTCGTTCTCGGTGGCGCTGGGATTCCATCCCGTCGTCCCGGTGGTCGCGTTCGTCGACGGCATGCTCGGCCGGCACTGGAGCCGGCTTCGCTGGAAGATCGCCACGGAAGGGGGCGACGGCGTAGGAGCCAACGCGGCGGCCTTGGCCACACACGTCGCGATCGGGGCGGCCAAGTTCGGGCTGGTGGTCAACCCGATCGCCGGCTACGGCATTCCCCTCGCGTCCGTCCTGCGCGTCAGCGTGGCCAACTCGCTCTCGAAAGGAACGTTCAAGATCGCCTTCGACAAGGCGTTCGCGGAGAACGGAGAGCGGCACCGCGCCTGGGGCGTCTGCATGGCGTCCATCACGAGCTTCGGCCAAGGACTGCTGTGCGGACTCGTCTACAAGGGCCACTCGCTCGCGTCGTCGCTTCAGACCGGCTTCGCCGTCTTCGGGGTAGGTCTCCTTCTGGCTCCGGCGGCGAAGCGGTTCTTCGCCGCGTGGACCGAGTTCCGCGAGACTCAGGCTCGGGAGTACGTCCCTCGCGCCTACGCCCGCCCCACGGGCGGACGCATCCCCGAACTCGCCTGACCCCCGTCGCAAATCCGTTGCTGAACGGCCCCCCTCCGAATTGCTAGGATAGCGGAACCACATGGCACGATATTTCAAAAAGCGACGGCCCGTCGGACCCAGCAAAAACGAGCAGAAGCTCCAGCGCAATCGCGAGGCCGAAGCCCGCGAGCGCAACGTCGGCCGCCTCGCCGACGCGTTCCCCCAGGTCGACCGCCTGACCGTCAATCTCGAGCTCATGAGCCCCCAGCAGCAAGCGCTCGCCGAGCCCGAGACCCGCATCTTCGGTCCCGATGACCGGGTCGAGCTTTCCGTGCCGTGTCCCGGCCGCTGCGGACAGGGCTCCTTCAACCTCGCCGGCAAGGTCCAGGCCATGGTCGAGAGCAGCCAGTCTCGCGCGGAAGCCACCGGCATCTGCCAGGAACCTCTCTTCGCCGGAGCCTCCGACGTCTGCGGCGTGAAGCTGCTCTGCAAGATCGAAGTTCAGTACGCCGAGACCAAGGCGGCGTAGTGCCCGCGGCGACCGAACTGTCCGTCGGCGACGCCGCGCCGGACTTCGCCCTTCCCGACGAGACCGGCAAGGTCCATAAGCTCTCCTCGTATCGAGGAAAGACCGTCGTCCTGTACTTCTACCCGAAAGACAACACGCCCGGCTGCACGCAGGAAGCCTGCGATCTCCGCGACAGCCACGCAAAATTCAAGCGCAAGGACGCCGTCGTCCTGGGCGTCAGCCCCGACAACGAGGCCTCCCACGCCAAGTTCAAGGGCAAGTTCGAGCTCCCCTTCCCGCTCCTCGCCGACGTCGACAGAGCGGCCTGCGAGGCCTACGGCGTCTGGCAGGAAAAAAGCCTCTACGGCCGGAAGTTCATGGGCGTCGTGCGCTCGACTTTCGTGATCGGACCGAACGGAAAGCTCACGTCGGTACTGCGCAAGGTGAAGGTCGCCGGCCACGCGGCCGACCTCCTCATGCGCGTCTGACGTTGCGCCTCGCCGCCCTCCTCCTCGTTCTCGCCGCGCCCGTCCTCGCCCAATCTCCGTTCGAAGGGCTCGGCGAGCCGATCTCGGCTTCGCCGGCCGACTGGCAGGCCGTCGGCCGCGCGATCGACGGCCGCCTGCGGGGCTGGAAGCTCCCGGCCTTGCCCAAGCCGTTCGAAAAAGACGCCGCGCCGCGCGTGGCGTTCATCTCGGCCAGCATGGGCGGCCCGGCGCGCGTCGTCCACGCGCGCGGGCTCGGCGCGCGAGACGCGCTGGAGCGCGCCGCGGCCCAGCTCGAGAACCGCCCCGACGGCTGGAAGTGGCTCAAGGTCGACCTCGTCCAAAAGGCGCGCGTGCCCGACGGCCCCGCCGCTTTCGACCCGTCGATGGAAGGCGAGCTGACCGATTCCGGCTTCTGGCTGCCCGAGCAGCTCGGCGCGCGGGGAATGGCCGACGCCTCGCCCAGGTACGTGTTCCTGAGCTCGAGCGTATTTATGTCCGACGCCGGCCCCCTGAACCTCTACCGGGGACACCGGGTCTCGCGCCCCATCACCCAGGCCGGCGCTCACGAGGCCGTCGACGGCGGCGCGCGCTACTTGAAGGACTCGATCGGAGCCGACGGCCGCTTCACGTACATCTACGATCCGGTGCACGACAAGGTGCCGGACCAATACAGCCTCCTCCGTCACGCGGGCTCCATTCTCCCGCTCTTCGAGCTGCAGCGCTCGAAGCCGGATCCGGCGGCGATGGCGGCCGCCAAGCGCGCGCTTTCGTGGCTGCTCGCCCAGGCCAAGCCGTGCCCCAAGGGCAAGGGCTTGTGCCTCGTCGAGAAGGAGGCGGTCTCCCTCGGAGGCAACGCGCTGGGCGTCCTCGCGCTCGCGCGCTGCCTCCAGCTCGCGCCGGAGCCGGCCTTCGAGGAGCCGATGAAGAAGCTCGCGCTTTGGCTGCTCGACTCCCAGAGCTCCGACGGCGACTTCGCGCACAAGGTCGACTATCCCAGCGGGCGGGTCCGCAAGTTCCGCTCGGACTACTTTTCCGGCCAGGCGATCTTGGCGTTGATCGAGCTCTACAAGGTCGACCGCGACGCCAAATGGCTCGACGCCGCCGAGCGGGCGGTCGGGTTCCTGCGCGAAGCCCGCGACCGGAAAGTGCCGGTCGCGCGGCTCCCGCACGATCACTGGCTGCTCCAGGGGCTCGATGAGCTTCAGCGCCAGCGGCCGAAGCCCGAGCATCCTGCGTACGCGATGCGGCTGGCCGACTCGATCCTGGGAGCGCAGAACCAGGCGCCCGGGGATCCGCCCGATTGGCGCTGGGGTTGGGGCCGCCCGCCGCGCTCGACTCCGGCGGCGACGCGGGCGGAGGGCCTGTGCGCCGCCTACCGGCTCGCGCGCGATTTCGGGGAAGAAGCCCGCGCCGCGAAGATTCGCTCCTCTCTCGAGCGCGCCCTCGAGTTCCAAATTCAGACGCAGATCGGCCCCGAGACCGCGATGTACCTCAAAGATCCCAAGCGCGCGCTCGGCGGATTCCGCCGCAGCCTCGACGTCCTGGAACTTCGCACCGACTATACCCAGCACAACCTCGCGAGCCTGTTATGCTGGCTCGCCAATCGTTAGGAGGAGAATTGGCACGCGTACTGATCATCGACGACGACTCGACCCTGCGGGGCGCGATCGCCCTGATGCTTTCCACCAAGGGGCACACCGTCACGCAGGCGACCGACGCCAACACCGGCGTCATCGAGATGCGGAAGTCGCCTCCGGATCTCATCGTCAGCGACATGCAGATGCCGGGCGGCGGCGCTCCGATGCTGTTTAAGAGCATGGACGATCAGCCTCATTTGGAGAAGATCCCCTGCATCCTGGTAAGCTCGATGCCGGCCGAAAGACTGAAGGATTGGGTCCCCGAAAGCCCGACGAGACGCTACCTTCAAAAGCCGATCAAGTGGGACCTATTAGGGAAGCTGGTGGACGAATTGCTGACATAAATTGACCGAATTCCCTCAGACTGTTATACTTCCCCTATAGATGCCCGCTCCCCAGAACGACGCACGGCGCGCCGCGCTCGTTAAAGGCGCCTCCAGGGCCAAGATCAAGGCCGTGGTGAACCTCTCGGCCTGCACCGGCTGCGAGGTCTGCATCGCCGTCTGCCCGGTCCCCGACTGCATCGAGAAGTTCGGCGAGGACCCGACGAACTGGGGTGTTTACGTCAACTACGACATCTGCATCGGCTGCATGCTGTGCGCGAAGGACTGCCCGTGGGACACGATCCGCATGGTCCCCACGACCGCGGTCGCCGGCCACACCACCTCCCTGGACTCGCAGATCAACCACGATCACGCCTCTTTCCAGAACCCCGAGGTCGTGCCCGACCATCTCCGCGACTTCGCGACGAAGCCGGTCGTCACCGACCCGGTCGTCGTGAACCTCTTCGAAAAGCAGAATCCCCAAGTCCCGGGGATGATGTCACCCAAGTAATTCCCCGCCAAGTTGGTCCTCGTCGGCCCATATGGGTCGGTTTCGGAGCATAGACGGGAAAAAGCCCTGTCACCCACCGGACTGCCCCCGTAAGTTCCTACCATACCCAAAGCATGACTTCTCCTGCCCGTGCCTTCGCGTTGCTCGTGTCGGCGAACTTCCTTGGGGCCTGCGCCCACGGCCCGACCCTCGTGCTCAGTCCGCAGCCCAAGATGCAGGGCGGTTGCGCCTCAGGCGGAGCCGCGGTCGAAGGCGTTCGCAAGATCGCGGTGCTTCCGTTTGCCTCGAGCTCCGAGCGAAGGACCGAAACCTACGAACCGCCCCCCGCCGCCGGGCTTCCCCCAAAACCCATGTATCGCTACCTACCCGACGACGGCGCCGCCGCGACGACAGCGGTGGAGACCGCTTTCTCGGCGATTGGAGGCATCGTGCTGATCGAGCGCCGAGAGCTCGCCCGCGTGCTGGACGAGCAGCGCCTGCAGCTCACCGGACTAGTCAGCGCGCGTGAGGCCGCGCAAGTGGGCAAGCTCTCCGCGGCGGACGCAGTGCTGCTGGGACAAGTCAACCACGCGTTCGCGGGCTACGAGAACAAGACCGCGGGCGGCGCCTGGGTAGGCACGTACATCCCCCACGCCGACCTTACTCTCCGCTTGGTGCGAGTAGAGTCAGGCGATGTCGTCTGGTCTTGCCAACTCTCGCGCAGCGCCCTAAGCTACCTGAAGAAGCCGCTGATCCTTGAAACCCGCCGAACTCTGGCCGACCCGCACGCCTATGACAGCGCGCTGCTCGGCTCGTCGGCCGTGGAGCGCCTCGTGGGATTCGTGCGCTCCACGGCGCGGGACGCCGCTGCCCGATTGATCGGCCCTCAATAGGGCCCGCATCCTTCCAGCCGGCGACCTAGGCCGGTTAGCTCTCGGTATTTGTGAGTTTTCCGTGAGGCGGGCACGCTATCCATTTAATCAGGATGGAAGCGCCGCACCGGAGGAACGATCATGCTCCGACTCTTCCTCGTCCTAGTCATCGGCTCGGCGGCAAATGGCTGCGCTTGGAACATCAAATCCCGCTCCCCCGAACCTTCCGACGCGACGGGAAGACCCGCGTTTTCAACTCTCGGCCCGCGCACCTACTCACTGACCGGAAAGATGCCGCCGGAATACCGTCAAATGGCGGAGCGCCAACTGCAAAACGCGGGATTTTCGACGCGCAAGGACTCGCCTCCGGGGGAAAACGAGCTCCAGGTGGCGCTCGATTTCCACTGGAGTCTCGGGGGCTGGCCGCGCCTCCGGCTGGCGGCGTGCGCGGCCACCTTGAATCTGCTTCCATGCTGGGGCACGGTGAATCTGCGCGTCGAAGCGACCGCGACTCGCGCCGGCGTCACCCGCCGCTATGAATTCGACCATCGTTACCGAAAGGTCCTATGGCTTCTTCCCTTCGCGCTCGTGGCGAGCAAACCGGGCGCACCGCTGAATATCGCTGAACTCGGTCGAGGCGAGATCGAGGTCGTCGAGTCCGTGATCGCCGAGTCGGTCTCGCATCTGACCTCCCGGCTGTGCGCGGACATGCCGGCGGCCTCTCCATGACGTTTCGACTAGGCGCGTCCTGCGCGCTGGTCTTCGGGACCGGTATTGGGCTCTGCTGTTGCGCCGCGGAAGGGCCAGGGCTCTCGATCTCCGGTTACGCTCTCTTTCTGGGTGGCTTCGCGATCATGACTTCGGCCGCCGCGATTGGGTTTCGCGGCGAACGCCTGCCCGCCGGAAGCGCGCTAAGCTGGATGCAGTTCGTCTCCTCCCTTCTCCCTGGGGGCGCCTTCGCCGCCTTCGCCTTGAAGTCGGCCGGAGCTTCACCGGCCTATCAACTCCTGGGCTGGATTCCCTTCTTAGCGGCGGCCGCCGTCGTCTGGAGGCGCGGCTTCCTACCCTCCCTCAGGCGCCGCGTGTACAGGCCCGGTACGCATCTCGGATTCCGCCACCAAGTGGAGCATCGTGCACCCCCGCCGGCCGCGCTCCCTTCGGCCGCCGTGCAATCCCCCCAACTAGTCTCCCACGGTTCGATCCGAGTGGATCGAGATCGAGCGCTCGAGAAACTCGCTCACTTTCAAACGGCGAAGCCCGACTGCTTCCTCCGGGAGTGGCTCCGGTGCGCGGTCGCTCGAGGAGCCAGACGCATCGACCTTCGGCGCACGGCCTGGGGGCTGGAAATGGCCTTCGACGGCATGCCTCTCGAAGAAGCGCATCTCGAAGATCCGTACCGCGGCCTGTTCGAGGAGGAGTCCGAAGAGAAGGGCCTTCGCTCTCTCGCCGCCGGGCTACTCTCGGTTCTTCGCCTGTCTCCAACGGAGGTTTACGTGGCGTCGGGGCAAGGCGGCCGGCGGGGGGCGCTCCGGATCAACACCTCGGGCCGCGACAGCGCCGCAGCACCGGAACCGGAAACGCGCACCGTCATTCGCGTCTCCTGGAAGCGCTGGGTGATTCCCGAGGTCGATGCATACATCGAAAGTGCCCGCGACGGATTCGGCCTGGCCTCGACCGAGCTCTGGCTCGAGGGGAAGCGCCTGCGGTCGGATAGCCGTAAGACGATTTCGGGAGAAAACGGCCGCATACGGGCAACCATCTCCACCACAGAAGACATCGAACCGGGGAGCGTGGCTCTGTATAAGGACGGAGCCCTGGTCGAGGTCGCCGACTGGTCCGGGCACCCATCGATCAGGGCCGAGTTGAGCTCCGAGGATTTCGTCCTCGACGCATCCCGCGCGACCGTCGTTCGCAACAAAGCCTACCAGAAAGCCATGGCCGTCCTGGAAAGGGAGGCGGAGTCGATCCGCAGGCGCCCCGCACGCCGCTCCGCGATAGCTCCGGGGCAAACCGCCGCCGAGTCCATCCGCCGGGCTTGGAACGACGACGAGACCTGGAGGCTCCTTGCCGCATGGAATCTGGCGGTGGGGCTGACTTGGCTGTGGCTATCAACGCCGTACGGGTTCGGTCCGGCGTTCGGCGAGCAAGCCGTCTTCACGTCGCCGGGAGAACAGGCTGCGATGCTCGCGCTGTTCGGCGCCGCCCTCGCGGGCTGCTCGATCCGGTGGCACCTCGCCCGAGGGCGTCACCTCCGCCAGGATACGATGCCCGCGGCGCTTAGTTCCGGACTTGCTCCGCTCTTGATCCTGGGATTGTTGGCCGCCTATTATCAAATCGAAACGCGAGTGACGACGGCCTCCGAGGCGGTCGTCTTCGCGTTTCCTTGGCCCAAGTCGGTCGAGGTCGGCAAGAGGGACATCGCCTCCATCCACGTGACACGAAGCCAATCCAAGGATTCCGACGACAACAAGGTCAAGAACACCTACAATCTGCGCGTCGAGACGTCCGATCCTGCCTTGGAGTTCTCCCGATCTCAGGGATCATCCTACCGGATAGTCGAAGCGGCGCGCCTGCTATCCAACGCGACCGGCAAGTCCATCGACTGGTACTTCGATCCCATTTCCGGCGGACAAAGGCCGTCCAACGAGGCAGAAGCGTCGGCAGCGGACTAGGCTCCTTAAGCGGCCCGCGCTGGCGCCGCGTGATCGCCTTACGAACGACGGCACGACGACCATACTCCCTGCATGCTCGCGCGAAAGCTGGGCGACATCTGCGTCGGGCTTCAGGAGCATTAGCCCTCCCATAAAGTCGAATGCACGAGTTCGTCGTGAACCTCGCTTGCGGCGCCCCGGCGTGCGCCGTATACTCCCCCCGATGGCGCGCGAGACGCCGTGCCTCCTCGGCCTGATCGTGCTTTGCTCGGCGGGCCTGGCCGCCGCGGCTCCCATCGACTGCGGGCGGGAGCCCGAGAAAGCGCTTCCGCTGCTCAAAGACCGGGCTCTCGCGCACGGAGCCGATTTGAAGCATGAGGAAGCCGTCGCGGTCCTGTTCCCCCAGGGCGCGATGGGGAAGAACCTCACGTTCGAGAGCAGCAAGGACGAGAGCTTTTGGTTCTCCGTCACGTTGAAGACCGCCGAAGGCCAGAAGCGGCGGCCCCGCGGCTACTTCATGGTGCACTGGTGGAGGGAGAGCGGGTACGCGCATCGCTGGATGTTCCGGACGGATCTCGACGGCAAGCTCATCGAGTCGGTCGCGTTCCGGGACCCGGTCGACCCCGAGGGGAAGTACGCGAGGACGAAGAAGACGGAGATATACCGCCGAGGGCCGCAAGACGAGGTGGCGCGGGAGCAGTTCGCGAAGGAGTTGCGCGCGGCGTGCGTCATCGCCAACGAGGACCCGGAATCGAACGAGCAGTACAACCGGCGCCAGGAGCGCTGCGAGTGCACGTGCGCCTTCAACCACAAAAAGAAACGATACGTGGTAAAAGAACTGCCCGATGTCACGTGCGGGACCTGCAAGGAGCTCTGCGCCCCGTACGTCAAGGAAGGGATCGCGGAGATGAAGCGGTCGCGCAAGGAGTCGAAACAGCCATAGCCCCCCTGCGGCCGAAACGTTGCGTCTT
>JACRDR010000461.1 GCA_016212845.1 Elusimicrobiota bacterium | reverse complement strand
TGTACTGCGAGGCGTCGCCGCGCGCGGCCTCGAGGGTCGAGGCGATGAGGCCGAGGCGCTCGAGACGCGACTTGACCTCCGGGATCGCCGGCGCCTGGGCGGCGAGCAGCTCGGTGCGCGCGCGAAGCAGCGGCAGCCACGCGGCCTCGGTCGGCTGGACCGCCTCCGAGCCGACGAGCTCGCGCGTCGCCGCCATCAGGCAGCCGGAGCGCCCGGCGACGTCGCCGGAGGCGCCCTTCGGCGCGCACGCGTCGATCCGCGAGTAAGCGCCGAGCTGGGTGCGCACCGAAGAAAGCATCGTGCCGAGAGACTGGCGACGCGCGTCGGCCAGCCCGCCCTGCAGGCGCGTGTAGGCTTCCTGCACGCGAGCGAGACGGGCGTTGAGCGGAGCGAGGCGGACGGAGTCGACGTCCGACGGGCGCGCGCCGAGGCCGACGGTCTGGCCTTTCAGCTCCGAGAGGGCGCTGTCGAGCTCGGCGGCCGAGGAAACGGGCCGCTCGACGGCCGCGACGACGGCGCCGACGGCGGACCACGCCTGCGGAGGGAAGGAGGTAAGGAGTACGGCGAGCGCCAATGCCAAGCGCTCATGCCTAGGACTTTCGGGCCCACGGGGGGTGCTCGGCATGCCCATAGTAAGGGGCGACTAGGGCCCAAACGGTCAGGGTCCAAAGACCTAGGCTAAACGAACCCGGAGGGCCTAGGAAGTGCGTCGGGGTCGCCCTTCTTCCCTATATAACAGGAGAGGGCCCGTCTGTCGAGAGGTCAAACGACACCTATTTTTTCTGCCTCTTTCGGGAAGAGCCGGGCGAGATCGTCGTCGGGCTCGTCTAGGCTGCAGCTGCCGATCGTCAGGCCCGCCCGCCCGGCGAGCTGCGAGGCGGACAACCGGAACTTGAGCCAGGCGGCTCCACCGTCGAGGAAATCGAATTGTCCGGGGTCGTTCGCCGAGACGCAGCCCGCGATCAAGGGCGCCGAGAAGCCCGCGCCGAGGGCGCGGCGCAGCCTCACCGCCAGAACCAAGCCCAAAAACCCGAGGCGGTTCTCGTAGCGGCGCTCGACGATCGGATGGTGCAGTCCCGCGGTGGCCTTGAGCTTCCAGCCGCGATCCACCGCGCCCGCGATCACGCGAGAAAGACTCTCGGCGTCGATCGCCGCCGGGCCCGAGCAGCGGACCTTGAGCGCCGGCCGTCCGTCGTCGGGGAGCCCGTCGAAAACGTCGAACACCGTCTCCACCGCGCCCGGCCACTCGGTCGACGGACACTCGGGCTCGACGTAGAGCCCCCCCGCATAGCCGCCGAGGCCCGCCCGCACCGCGGCGAGAGCCTCGGCCGTCCGCCCGTCGGCCAGATGGGAAACGGGGCACTTCACCTCGTAGGAAATCGCGTCGCGCTTGGGACCCTCGCCCGCGCCGAAGGAGACCGCCCGAGCCGCCGCCGCCTTCTGCTCTTCGGCCCCAGGGGCGCCCGGGCCGGCGAGCACGGGTCCGAGAGCGCAGGCGGAAAACGGCCGGGAGGAGTCCCAGCCCGCGCGCCCGAGATGGGCGGCGTCGATGGAGGCGAGGCGCTCCACGCCGCAGACGAGGTCGCCGGCGACCATGCCCGGACGGCGCAGCGTCTTGGGGAACCCGGCGCTTTTGGCGAGCGCGGCCTCGAAAGAGAGGCTCGCGGGCGGGTACATCCCCGCGTAGTCGAAGAGCCCCCGGACGAGCGCGGTGAGGCTCATGCCGCGACGATTTTCTGGGCGATCTTGCCGAAGACGGACTTGCCGTCGCGCAGCATCTCGATCTCGACGACGTCGCCCGCCTTCATGAAGGGCGTCTTCATTTCGCCCGAATGGATCTTCTCGAGCATGCGCTTCTCGGCGAGGCAGCTGGAGCCGACCGACTCGTCGGCGTTGGAGACGGTGCCGCTGCCGACGATCGTGCCGGCGGAGAGCTTGCGGGTGCGCGCCGCGTGCGCGATGAGGTCGTAAAAGGAAAAATGCATCTCGCCGGCGTTCGGATGTCCGAACAGCTTGCCGTTGTACGTCGTGCGGAGCTCCAGGTGGACGCGCCCGTCCTTCCACGCCGGGCCGAGCTCGTCGGGCGTCACCGCGAACGGGCCGAGCGAGGAGGCCGGCTTCGATTGGAAGAAGCCGAAGCCCGCCGAGAGCTCGCGCGGGATCAGGTTTCGAAGGCTCACGTCGTTCATGATGAGCAGCAGCTTCACGTGCCCGGCCGCCTGCTCCGGCGTCACGCCCATCGGCGTCTCGTCGAGGACGACCGCGACCTCGGACTCGAAGTCCATGCCGTGCGCCTCGTCGACGAGCGGCACGTCCTCGGCGGGGCCGAGAAGATAGTCGCCGGCGCCCTGATACCTGAGCGGCACGGACTTGAGGTCCTCGGGCGGCTGCGCGCCGCGCGCCTTGCGCACCAAGATCACGTGCTGGATGAAGGCGCTCCCGTCGACCCAGCCGAAGGTGCGCGGCAGGGGCGCCAGCAATTGGGCGTGAGAGAGATCGATCGCCTCGCGCGCGCGTCCTTCGGCGAGCTGCGCGTCGATCGATCTCAGCCGGGGCTCGGCCTTCTCCCAATCCTCCAGAGCCGACAGCAGGTTCGGGAAGGTCTCCGCGGGCACGGGCACGGCGTATTTGCCGTCGGAGGAACCGACCGCCAGGCGGCCGTCGAGCCGCTCGGAGGGTGTTTTGGGCTGGGCGATCTTGAGCGTCGCGAGTCTCATCGCCGAATTCTACAACACTAATCCCCTAGGAAGACTTTGCGTCCGCGAAAATCGAACGTGACGGCCCTTTTCCCCAAGACGCCCATGCCGACGATGCCCGAGACCGGCGGAGCGTCGACGGGTTTGCGCTCGAGGACGATCGCCGAAACCTCGTCGATCGCGACCGGGCCGACGACGAGCGCAGCGGCCTTCGTACGCGTTCCCGGGAGCTTCATGAACCCGTTGATCGACAGCGCCGGCTCGCCCGGCGGCAGAGAGAGACCGCCAGCGAACTCGGGAAACAGCGTCAGCTCCGCGTTGGAGCCGGTATCGAGGATGAAGCGGCCCTCTTTGCCCGCGACCGAGCCGTCGACGACGGGCTTTCCCCCTTCGAAGCTCAGCGGCAGAAACCGGGCGTTCTCCGGCGGTGCGAATTCCTCGGGGCGGAAGAACACGACCGAGCCTCCCGGCTCCAGGCGCACCACGAGGCTCAAGAACGTCTCCACCCCGAGCACGCCCGCCTCGGAGCGTCCTTCGAATACCGACGCCGCGACGCCGCCGAGCCCCGGCGAGTTCAGAAAGGTCATCGACGCGATCGCCAGCGTCCCGAAGGAGGCGTCGATCGTCACCGGCGTATTGGGCGCGCTGCCCTCAGCGAGCCTCCGCGCCAGCGCGGGCGTGAGTTGGGCGAAGCCGGCGCTGTCGAGCAGGAACGGGAACGGCCCCGCCTCGCCGAAGCGCCCTTCGACGAACGAGCCGCCCTTCGAAGGAATGGAAGCCAGCGGGGCGCCGTCGGTAAACGACGTCTCGAGCGCGGGCAGAGCGAACAGGGACTCGGAAACCTCCACGTCGAGCTCGACTTCCTCGGTTTCGGCGACGAACGGCGGCGAGCCCGCCGAAGGCCGGCTCCGGCGAGGCAGCCGCAGTCCGCCCGTCTCGCGATAATCCTCGTAGACGATCACGGTGGAACCATAGCGCTCGGCGAGCGGCACATGCGTGCCGGTGTCGAGATACAGCTCCACCGGAGAGCCGCCCGGGGGCGAAGCCTCGATCGCGTCGACCGCGCGGCCTTCGACGGTGCGCGTGCCGAGAAGCCTCAGGTCCGCCTTCCAGCGTCCGGGGAAAAAGTAGCCCCGCGCCTTCATGTAGGCGGCGGTCGCGATCTGCTTCTGGTCGGCGGCGAGCACGAGGAGCCCTCGGCCGCGGCGCCAGCCGAGCGAGCCGTCCCACCCGTCGAGCGCGTCTCCGTTCGGACGGCGCTCGACGATCCGGAAGCGGCCGGTGGAAAGCTCGACGAGCGACTCTCGATGGGAGACCGCGCCCCCGGATTCGAAGCGCGTCCGATAGCGCATCGTCCGCACGCGATCCCACGCCGCGCCGCCGGAGGCGTCCTTCGCGAGCGAAAGCAGCCGCTCGGCCTCTCCCGCCGAAGCGAAGGCCGCGAGAAAAAGCGCGAGAACGCTAATCGAGGCGGTAATACTTCCTCCAGCCGGCGTGCAGCTTCTTATAGGGGACGCCGAAGCAGGCCTCCCAGACTCCCGGATCCTTCCGGCGGCCGGCGTCGAGATGCGCCCGTTGGAAGCAGAGCGTCGGCGCGGTCCCGTACGCCGCCTCCAGGTACCAGTAGACCGAGACGCCGAGTTCCATCAGCTGCTGCCGCTCGCGCTCCGGCATGCGGGCGAAGTTCTCGTCGAGCATCGAGACCCAGGACCAGTCGAGCTTCTTCGGATCGGAGCGCGACAGGCGGCCGTAGCGCGCCTTGTGCTTGAGCCCGAGCGTCTCCAGCCGTTCGGCGTGGTACTGCGCCCAGAGCTCGCCCGACCAGAAATCCTGCGTCGCGCCGGGCTGGGCGAAATTGAAGAGATGGACCAACTCGTGGAACAGCGACGGCAGCACGGAGCGAAGCTCCCCCTCCGCTCCGGTGCGGATCAGGTTCTTCTCCGGCTCGGTGCGGGAGCGCCCCCGCTCCCCCGCGACGAGCACGACGTTCACCGGGACCGCGGGAGCCGAGGAGTATCTCCGCGCGAGGAGATCGAAGAGGCCGTCGAGCCTGGCGGCGACGTCGGAGGCGAGCCGGGCTTTTTCCTCCGGCCGGGTGATCGCGAAGCGCCGGGAGGCGGACGCGGGCTCCCACAGCGGAGACCACGCGTCCGCGCCTGCCAAGGCGGAGGAAGCTAAGGCGAGCGCGAGAGCGGCGAGCACCCCGCCGTTATATTATGCCGGGCGGCCGCTCGGCAAGACGGGCGCGGCGAGGAACGAACGGCGGCGGCGCAGCCAGTGCCAGATCGCGAAGAAGATGCCGGCCAAGAGAGCGCCCGCGAGCACCCAATGCCACCACGTCGAGTGGCCCGGGTTCGGCGTCGTCGGGTTCTGCGGGTCCGTCGGGTGGTTCGGATCGGCCGGATTCGACGGGTCGCCGGGGTTCGAGGGGTTGCCCGGATTGCGCAGGCGCTCCTCGAGCTCGCGGATGTGCTCCCGCTCAAGGCGGATCGCGTCGCGGAGCCCGGCCAGCTCGGCTTCCATGCGGGCGATCTCGGCCTCGAGGGCGCGCTGGCGGCCGATGCGCCACGCGACCCTGTGGAACTCATCCCACAGGCGGCCGGTCTCGGTTTCGACGCCGCGGCGGACGCCGAGCGCGCGGTCGAGCGCTTCGCCGGAGCGGGCCGCGTCCGCGCGCAGGCGCTCCGTGCTCTCGCGGTCGTTCTGCCGGGCGCCGGCGTACGCGCGGCCGAACTCGTCGAGCGCGGCCTTGGTCGACTCGAACTGCCGCGCGCCGGGGCGGATCGTGACGCGCTTGGTCACCCGGTCCACCTCGAGGTGGCCGGGCTCGCCGACGACGACCACGTCCTCGCCGTTGGCGGGGCCCGCGGCGACGACCGGGTCGCGGAGCGCGTCGTTGATGGCCTCGCGGCCGCCTCTCGCCTCGCGCACCGCGGAGGTCTCGAAGTCGCCGGCGCGGCCGCGGCGCGTCTCGTGAGTCGCGGTCCGGACGCCGCCCTCGAAGTACGTGAAGACGCGGTTCTTGGAGTTGACGATGTCCTCGACGTCGTAGCGCACCTCGCGCTCGAGGTGCAGCCGGCCGAAGTGCACGTCGACGTCCACCGGCTTGCCGTCGTGCAGCTCGACGCCGCGGGCGTCCTTGGACTGGAGGATCTCGCCGGGGCGGATCGGGGAATCGAGCTGGACGCGGTCCGGGAACTGGCTGGGATCGTACGCGCGGCCGACCGGGTCGGGCAGCAGGTCGAGGATGTCGAGCTTGCCGAGGATGCGCCGCGCGAAGCCGTGGTGCACGGTGGTGCCGCCCTCGGTCTTGTACATGTTCACGCGGCCGAGGTAGCCCTCCTGCCGGGGATCGCGGCCGGTGAAGAGCTCGATCGGCGTCTTCACGATGCCGCGCGGGATCTCGAGGGCGAGGTCGACCCACCGCCACGGCGAGACGCCCCAGTGCTTGGCGGAGCCGAGCTGCGACTGCGCCTCCTCGAGGCGGTCGATCATGAAGCGGCGGCTGAGCAGCACGGGCCGTCCGCTCGCCGGGTCGACGTAGTGGCTGAGGCGGAAGTTCGGGTCGATCGTGCGGCCGCCCTGCGTGAACTTCGCGGTGCTGACGTCCTCGAGCGTCCAGGACTCGCCGGCCTTCTCCACGTCGTCGCGGTCGAGATAAAGCTTGATCGCCCGGCCTTCCTTGTCGAGGACCGCCGCCAGGAGCTCGCCCGAGACGGTGCGAGCGGCCGGGCCGCCGAAGTTCTGGCCGAGCGCCTTGGAGCCGAAGGCGGCCTGCGCCGACACGGAGACGAGAGCCTGAGAGCCGTCGAAGCCCATGCGGACGTCCTTCGAGACGAAGAGCCGCCACGACTTGGAGCGGGTCACGAGGGTCTCGGCGTCCGAGACCGCTTCGACCGCCTTATCCCGCGCGAGGCGCGCGTCGACGGCCTTGGACTCCGCCTCGTCGGCCGCCTTAGACTTCTCGCCGTAGACTTCCTGCGCCTTCTTGAACTCGCGCCGCTTGGCGACCTCCGCCTGCAGCACTTCGCCCTCGAGCTCGCCGCCGAGCTCGGACTCGAGCCGCGCCTTCACGGCGTTGAAGCTCTTGCGCTCCTGCTC